>PDZT01000031.1 GCA_002753105.1 Deltaproteobacteria bacterium YD0425bin50
TTTTAGGTTTATCAACAGTAGGTACATCTGGGGGTTCTAAGGACAACAGTCGGTCAATGTCTTCTTGTGAAATGAGGTCTAGTTCATCATCCAGATCAATTTTAAGTTTGTCTTTGATAGCTGGCTCACCTAGAAGCCGATCAATATCTTCTTGTGAAATGACATCAAGTGGATCATCTGCAGAAGAATCTCTTTCAGGTTCTTTAGGAGGTTCTTTTAAAACCTGATTGATCATTTCCTGTGTTAAGAAAAAGGATTCATATTTGTTGGGAGCTCCTGCCATATTGTTTTCACCCCTTTTCATGTTTCAGGGAACAAGCATGCCAGTTCCCTACAAAAAACATCTACTATAGTTTTGCATTTTTTGTCATTCCCACGAAAGTGGGAATCCAGAATGCTTGATTTTACTGGATTCCCGCTTTCGCGGGAATGACGATCGCTATTTTTGTATAATAAGTCATTTCAATAGGTTATAAAAAAGTACAAAAGTATAAACATCTATTCATTGATATAGGTTTTGAGTTTTGATTTCAGCTTGATCAAAGCCATCGTATGAATCTGGCAAATTCGTGATTCAGTTAATTCGAGTACGCTTCCGATTTCTTTCAGGGTCAAATCTTCATAATAGTAAAGTGAAATCACCAATTGTTCATTTTTGGAAAGTTTTTGAATGGCCTCGGCTAATACTTTTTTCATCTCATCGCGTGAGATATTTTCTAGTGGATTATCTTCACTTCGGATTTGATCCTGATAGGTCATTGTACTCGTTGAATCTTTTTCATCAGAACGAATAAATTCATCTAAGTTTAATACAGCAGCGCTATGAATTTCACCTAACATTTTTTGGTATTTTTCAAGCTCTATACCCATTTCACTTGCCACTTCATCTTCGGATGCTGGCCGTCCTTCACGCTTTTCTACATATTTAATTGCTTTTTCAACGTCTTGAATTTTTTTCCGCATAGAACGTGAATACACATCTTTGTTCCGCAATTCATCTAAAATTGCACCTTTAATCCGGTATTGGGCATAAGTTTTGATGTTCACATCCCGATGCTGATCATATTTATCAATAGCATCAATCAAGCCCAAACATCCAGCGCTGACGAGTTCATCAAATAAGACACTTGAAGGCAGTCTCACCGCAATTTTTCCTGCAATATGCTTCACAAGATAAGCATATTTGACAATGAGCGCTTCGCGTTCTTTTTTATCAATCCCGCTTGCCTGTTTAGTTATCGTTTTATCTCTCTCTTGATAATTGCGAAACATTGTATGTATAACCTTTTATCAGTTTTTGGTGAAATTCATCATCTTTTTTAAAAAGAATTTTATATTGCCATTCGATTCAAATCGCCTTGGAGAAGCAAGCAATGACGCGCTTAACTGCATAAACGTCTTACTTGAAACTGCATTGGGAAACAATTCCACAACAGGTTTCCGACGAATCACAGATGTTGGCAGCATGGTATCGATAGGAATAAATCCAACATATTCTAAAATAACGTTATTCAGAAACCTGTCCACAGCTCTGCTTATACTTCCATATACGGATTTTGCTTCCTCTGGTTGACTTACCATGTTTACGAGCAATTTAAAATACTTTGTATTATGTTCTGTGGACATCACCTTGATCATCGCATAAGCGTCAGTAATTGAGGTAGGCTCAAAAGTTGCTACCACAATACATTCATCTGCTGCAAGATTAAAGTAGATCACGTTGTTCGATATACCAGCGCCTGTATCAATCAGCATCACGTCGATTTCTTGATCTAATGAGTCAAATTCACTCAAAAGATGTAATTTCTCACTATTTTCCAATTGGGTTAAATTCACAAATCCAGAACCTGCAGGCACAATTCCAATTCCATGTGAGGTGTGAACAATAACCTCATTTAAGTTTTTTTCACCTCGAATCACATGGCCAATATTAAATCTGGGGTGCATATTGAAAATAATGTCAATATTAGCTAAACCTAAATCTGCATCAAAGATCAATACTTTTTTGCCCTGTTTAGCCATCGAAACAGCTAAGTTCGCGACAATATTGGTTTTTCCAACCCCACCTTTACCGCTCGTAACCGAAATGACCCGTGGCCCTTGCGGCATAGAGGATTTTTGTAAGCTTGACATCCGATTGTTCATCATCGCTTTGTTCTTCTGATCAATCAATTTTCTCAAACTGCTGGCTTGATCCACTGTTTGACTCCATTCATTAAATTATGAATTACGAATTATGAATTATTTAGCATTAATTTAAGTAAATTTTTTTTGTTTGCTGGCAGAATATCTTCAGGTACCCGCTGACCATTGGTTACATAAGATATGGGCATCTTTAAATCGAGCATTTGATCAATAATCGTCCCTTTTTGACGGGTTTCATCTATTTTGGTAAAAATATAAGTACTGGGTTTAAGTAAGGAAAAATTTTCTGCAGCTTCTTTCATATTTAATCGGCTTGTGGTGGTACTCAATACCAGATGCGTAGAGATCAACTGATTGCTATCAATCAGTTGATGGAGTTCTTTCATCCGCTTGTCATCAAGATGGCTATGTCCAGCAGTATCAATCAATACAATATCACGGTCCCGCATTTTCTGGATAGCAATTTGTAAGTCCTGTTGAGAAAATGCAGGAAGACACGGCAATCCCATGATCGAAGAATAGGTTTTTAATTGTTCCAAGGCGCCAATACGGTAATTATCAATGGAAATCATCCCTATCTTTTTCCTGTGTTTCAGACTTAGTTCTGCTGCGAGTTTCGCTATCGTTGTTGTTTTTCCAACTCCAGTTGGCCCAATAAACGCTGCAAGATGCGTTTTTGAAGACGCATCTTCAGATGCCCCATCACCAACTGTATCAAATGGGTCTATGATCTCTATGGATGAGAATAACGTATTCAGTACACGTTTTGTAATTTCTTCTGCCGTAGGTTTTGCGTTGTCTTGCGACTCAATTGGTTCACATGCCTGCTGAATCAAAGAAACAACGCGTCGTTCTGATATGCCGATGCTGATCAGTCGGCTATGCAGGTTCAGACATTCTGGAGAAATCATTGGGTAAGCCCGGTCACCATGATTCATTACATAAAGCATTTCCTTAATTGTGCTCAGTTCTTCCTTAATTTTTGCAAATCCCTGATCCGATACTATTTCATTTTTCGGACTTGCTTTTGGAATAAACTGGTTCATCAATTGCGTAACAAACGCATCCTGATTTTCATTGTCAACACGCGGTTTGGTTTTGTTCGGTAGAACAGTTTTAGGTTCTGTTTTAGGTTCATGAGTAGCCACAGCCTCTGCAATGACCTCAAAGAAATTCTCACCATAGGGGTCACGTACACCTTTAGGAATACGACGGGTTGATAAAATCACAGCATCAGGCCCAAGCGTTTCTTTGATGGTTTGAATCGCCTCTGGAATTGTTTTGGCTTTAAATGTTCTAGCCGCCATATTTTAACGCAACCTTTCCTACAGATTGAATATTCAGGTTATGCAAAATTTCTGCATGAGAAATCACAAGCGTTGTTGGTGATGTTGATTCAATTAATTTGCGTAAATGCCTTCGCAATACGGGTGAACATAACAGAATCGGTTGAATGTTTATTGCCATGACTTTTCCAAGTTGTTCTCGAATTGCGACTAAGATATTTTCTGCTAAATTAGGTTCGATTGCAAGATACGAGCCATGATCCGTATGCTGAATACTTTTTTGTAATAACTCTTCAAGCTTACGGTCCAAGGTAATGACTTGAAGTGACCGATTCGGCTGAACATACGGAGCAAGTATGGATCGGGCTAACTTTTGCCGCACATATTCAGTCAAAAGGTCCGGGTCTTTGCTCATTGCTGCATAATCTGCCAAAGTTTCGACAATGGTCAACATGTCTCGAATAGAAATCCGTTCACGTAAAAGATTTTGCAAGACCTTTTGAACACTGCCAAGGCTTAATAAATTTGGCACAAGCTCTTCAACTGGCTTAGGTGACGTTTTCGCAATATTATCTAACAGATGCTGAACCTCTTGCCGGCCAAGTAATTGATCCGCATTATTTTTAATGATTTCAGTCAGATGAGTTGCAATAATGGTTGAATTATCCACAACGGTATAGCCTGAAAATTTTGCATCTTCTTCGCGTTCATAAGGAATCCATAATGCAGGCAGGTTAAATGCTGGTTCTGTAGTCGGTATGCCATCAATTTTTTGGCCAACATCACCCGGATCCATCGCTAAAAAATGATTCAGCATTAACTCAATTTTCGTGATTTCTACTCCTTTAATTAATACACGGTATTCAGATGGGTTGAGTTTTAAATTATCGCGGATATGAATCGGCGGGATAATTAATCCCATGTCTGTTGCAAATTGACGCCGAATAGAACGAATCCGTCCAAGTAATGTTCCATCCTGTTCTTTATCTACAAGCGGAATGAGACCATATCCAACTTCAAGTTCAATAATATCAAGACTCAGCAGTTGTTCAATTTCTTCTGGGCCTGTTTCTTCAGAAGGTTCTTCTGCTTCTTCAGGTGGTGTCCCTTTTTCAAGCAGGTCGCGATGTCTTTTTTGTGCAAAAAAAACAGAGCCGGCAAGAAACAGCCCAATACTCATGAATGGAATCGTTGGCAGGCCCGGAATCAGTCCAAAAAAGAAAATGATCACAGCGCCCATGTAAATCGGCTCAGGTTTACTAAAAATGTGTTTTGCG
The DNA here is from genome assembly GCA_002753105.1 of Deltaproteobacteria bacterium YD0425bin50. Classification (GTDB taxonomy): domain Bacteria; phylum Desulfobacterota; class Desulfobacteria; order Desulfobacterales; family YD0425bin50; genus YD0425bin50. The sequence continues at coordinate 4,709 of PDZT01000031.1, forward strand.
AATTCTTTACCCATGCGGTCTTCTGAACCAGCTCTTGAAACCAACATACCTGCGGCTGTGGAAATAATCAGCGCAGGAATCTGACTGACCAAGCCGTCACCTACGGTAAGCAATGTATAGTTTGCCAATGCTTCCTTTAAGCTCATGCCTTGTTGCAGTACACCGATAATAAACCCACCAATGATATTGATTCCAGTAATAATAATTCCCGCAACTGCATCACCTTTCACAAATTTACTCGCACCATCCATTGCTCCATGAAATTCAGCTTCTCTACCCACCTGCTTTCGTCTTCGTTTGGCTTCATCTTCATCAATCAGCCCTGCATTCAGGTCTGCATCAATTGCCATTTGCTTTCCGGGCATGGCATCTAATGTAAACCGAGCAGCAACCTCAGCAATTCTGCCCGAACCTTTGGTAATAACCATAAAATTAATCAGCACGAGCACAATAAAAATAATCATCCCTACAACATAATTTCCTCCAACCACAAAATTCCCAAAAGATTTGATAATACTGCCGGCAGCGAGTTCGCCTTCATGACCATGCAGCAGAATTAATCGCGTGGTTGCAACGTTGAGAGAAAGTCTGAACAATGTAAGTACAAGAAGTAATGAGGGAAATATAGAAAATTGCAGCGGTGTTTCTGTATATACCGTCGTAATCAATACAATAACGGACATGGTAATATTTAATGCTAAGAAAAAATCCATGACAAACGGCCCTAATGGCAATATCATGGCCATTAACATGCCGATAATCGCAACGACCATTCCAAATTCAGAAGATTCTTTTCGAATATTTCCTAAAATAATCTGAGCTGTTGTTGCCATTCGTTACCTCATTCATCCGTTGATTGTTTTTTTGACGGCTTCTGTCATATCTATGACATCGGTGGGGTCAAAATTTACTTTTATTCTTGGCTCATAATCTTGCAACGTATCATAATTATAATAGCAAAATTAAGAATAAGAAAAATTGTATCGTTGTCTTACTTATATAGCTATACAAATTTTACGCCAAAAGAACTTTTGAGTCATGAAATAATTTGATTAACTGACATATCTACGCGTTTAGCGATGTCGAGACATTGATAACACAAAGTTTGATCAGGTTCGTAATCAGGCCAAGCACTTCCAGTAGGATATTTTGAGGGGATATAAATTTGATCTATCATTCTACAATCATCTATTGAAATATCAATTATAATACCAATTTTATCAATAAAATTTAATAATCTTCTAGTATTATGAGTACGATATTCTTCTCGGGGCAATTCGTCATATTCTTCGACATTGGCCTTTTCTAAAATTAAAACTTTTAAATTTTTTTCCACTGATTGTTGAATATTCTGTAAACAAACATTATAAAGATTACCATCAAAAGCTATATAAGCAGCCTTTAGATTTTCTGCTGCATAGTTAAGCCATTTCCTAGTTTCATTTTTCATAAATGATTTCCCCTTTAAGAATTTCCTTCATAAAAAAACTTTTATGATTTGCTTTAGGGCTTATAGGTATAACATCGATGGGTATTTGTTTTATCAGTTCATCAAGTCGGCGCTGATATTTTACTCCAAGAGTAATAAATTCTTTGTTCTCTGAATATTTATCTTGAAATATGGCGATATCAATATCCTTAGGAGTATCAGAATGGATGAAAGAACCAAAAATAATAATTTTTTTAACCTCTGGCTCAGATTGCAAACACATTACAATCTGATTTTTCAAATCAGCCTTTTGATTTGTTGAGATTTTCATATCTATCTTCACTATTTTTTACGCTTGAGTTTGTAAACATACGCAAGAAGCTCTGCAACCGCAGTATAGAATTCAGCGGGAATGCTTTTGCCGATATCTACCAATTTATACAATTTTTGAGCCAACTCTTTATTTTCAATCACCGGAATATTATTTTCTCTTGCAATGGCTTTAATTCGTTCAGCAATTACGCCAGCACCTTTAGCAACAACCTGAGGCGCATTCATATTCAATGAATCATATTTTAATGCCACAGCAAGATGGGTCGGGTTGGTGACCACTACATCAGCTTTCGGAACTTCTTCCATCATCCGTCGTCTTGACGCTTGGTATTGAAGTTGACGGATTCGGGACTTAACAATTGGGTCACCTTCAGTTTGTTTATATTCATCTTTTATTTCCTGTTTGGTCATTCTTTGTTCCTGAGCAAATTTCCATTTTTGAAATCCCAAATCAAATAATGCCAGAAAAACCATGACAATAAGCACTCGAATTGCAATTTTATATGAAATTTTTAATATGATCAGCAAAATTTCACCAATACTGTTGTCATAAAGTCTAAGAATTGTGCTGAGTTCACTCTTAACGACAAAATAAGTAATCAGGCCAATAATTGTAATCTTGATAATACTCTTGACAAGTTCAATCAGTGCTCTTGAAGAAAATATGCGGCCAAATCCTTTGATTGGATCAAGTTTGGAGAGCTTCGGAGAAATAGCCTCCCATGAAATATAAAAACCCACTTGAAGAAAATTCACTGCTAATGCTGTTATCCATACCATTGCCATCATTGGAAGCAGTGTTTTTAAAAATGGCTCGCTCATTTGATACAATAAATACATCGTATATTCGAGATTCATTTCATGGACTTTGTCAAACGTAAACGTCTGATACAGAATCGCAGCCATTTTTTTATACATGTAGTGACCAAAAAAATATAACGAAACGACCCCGGCAAGCAGGACAAATACCGATGGAATTTCAGTACTTCTTCCTACTTGACCTTCTTCTCGTGCTTTTTCTAATTTCCTCGGGGTCGCTTGTTCAGTTTTTTCACCAGTTTCCCCCTCTGGCATGATGATGTCCTCCTATAAATTTTCGATTTTAGATTTTAGATTTTAGATTTTAGAAAAGTTAATCCAGAATGCTTGATTTTACTGGATTCCCGCTTTCGCGGGAATGACGATCGCTATTTTTGTATAATAAGTCATTTCAATAAGTTACAAAAAAGTGCAAAAGTATAGATAACTAACTCACAGCGATCATTATTTGAAACCAAAATAGTCAACTAACCCAAGACTTAATTGAGGGATATAGGTAATGAGCATGAGGCCAATAAACAGGATTAAAATAAAAGGAATTGAGGCTATATACAACGTAAGAATGGGACGGTTAAACCGAAAACTTGAAATAAACAAATTCATGCCTACTGGCGGGGTCATGTACCCAATTTCAAGATTGGTTAAAAAAATAATTCCTAAATGAATCGGGTTGATCTGATAACTTGCAGCAATAGGAAGGATAAGCGGAACGACAACCAAAATCGCAGAATATATATCAAGAATACATCCCACAATGAGTAAAAAAATATTGAGTGCAATTAAAAATACAAACTTAGATGTGATATATTCTTCCATAACATCAAGAATAACCAAGGGAATCTCAGCATCAATCATATAATTGGTTAAGCCATACGCAGAGCCCATAATAATCAAAATTCCACCCACAAGACTCATACTCTGCCTGATAATCTCTGGAACCTGTTTTAATTGAACATCTTTATAAATATAAATCTCAATAAACAACGCATATCCTACGGTTATGGCTGCAATTTCACCTAAAGTAGCAAATCCGAAAAACAATCCGATAATCACCATAAAAGGAATAGCCAGTTCCCACTTTGCATCATTTAAAGCTGCCATAATTTCTGGAATTTGAAACGGTTTTTTGATGACTTTAACCCGGTGAGCAGTATAAATGCTGTATATGGAAAGTAATCCAATTAATAAAATACCCGGTATAAATCCAGCTATAAATAAATTAATGATACTTGTTTCTGCAATAACACCATACATAATTACAGGTAAGCTAGGCGCAAACAACAGCCCTAAACTACCGGATGTGGTTAACAACCCCAAACAAAAAGTTTCAGGATATTTACCTTCACGTAATGCTGGAAACAGGATACCACCTAGTGCAATGATCGTTACTCCTGATGCGCCTGTAAAAGCCGTAAAAAAAGCACATGCAATCAGAGCAACAATCGCTAATCCACCCGGTAAAAGACCAAGAATTGATTTCGTTAACCGGAAAATTCGAAATGATGTTTTGCTTTCAGCAAGAATATATCCAGCACAAGTGAATAAAGGGATTGTGTATAACAGAGGATTGTTTGCAAATTGATTATAAAGATCAACAATTATTGCGGCTTGAGGGATATCTGATACCCAAAAACCAATCATTCCAAAAGCAGAAAGCACAATAAAAACAGGCGCTCCAAACAGAGCCATAGCCGTCGTCAGTACGATCAAAAATACAATCACTCTAGTTCCTCTTTATCTTGCATAAAATATTACGGATGCATTTAGCTAAAAAACGGAGGGTGATAATGCCATACCCTATAGGGATGATGCTTTGAAAAATCCATAAGGGCATATTCATAAAAGGCATATTTGATTGGCCAATATATTCGGTATATACAAAATCCACAGAAGCATAAACCAGAATCGATCCGACCACAATTGAAAACACATCTGTCATACATTCAACGGGTAATCTTAAGGACTCCGGCAAAATTTTTGACAGAGCATCCATTTTGATATGCGTGTTTTCCTTAGTGGACAGGCTTGCACCTAAAAACACAATCCATAAGAGCAAGTGTCGAATCATGGAATCTCCGCCTATCATTCCCTGATGTAAAGCATTCCTTAAAAAAATCTGGGCAAGCACAAGGGCTATCATTGCAAGAAGTAATGCGGCAACCAAAAATTCATCAATTCTTGAAAGCCATGACATGGCTTGGTGTAGTAGTCCTGATGACTTAGACGATGCAGTTAGGGTACAGAGTACATTATCTTTTTCACATTGGTTATTGAGCATATCTTAAATCACTGCTGAATCATTTGAAATACGTTATTCTCAGGGTGCTGCTTCCGATATGCTTCAAGTGTAGAAAGCGTTTTTTCCAATAATTCTTTTGAGTAAAGATTACCAATGAGACTTTCGCGCGCTTTTTTCCCAGCATCAATTAAAAATTGAATATTTCCCTGTGACGCTTCAATATGAACGACTTCAACACCTGCTTTTTTTAATAGATCAATACTTTGGTCATTGGCTCTCTGAATTTCTATATTTTCGTTTTCTGCAAAATTCCTAAATAACGTTTTTATTTTTTTCTGATATTCTGGTGTAATTTGATTCCATAGTTTTTGAGTTACAATTTGCGCACCAATTACATTCATTGTCGGGAAATTAGACATATATTTGAATTTTGTGTACCATCGAAACGCCATAGCCCCAAATGGTGTCATGCCAGCCGTATTAATAATGTTTGTAGTTACGGATGTCATAACATCGGTAATAGACAATGAAATGGGCGTAACATCAAAGGCTTTATATATAGCTTCTCCAAGCGGATCATCTCCGGGTACCCAACATTTTTGCTGTTTTAACGTTTCTAACGACGTAATCGGTACACTTGAAAACGTATATATAAATCCAATATTATACCATCCTAAAACCTCAAAACCAGCTTCCCTGAACCGATTGTCCATATACGATTCAAGTTCATGTCTGACATAAACGACCTCATCATACGTATTAAATACATAAGGAATTTCAGTTACCCTGATATCAGGAACAATTTCCCCTAAACCTGAGCCAGAAAAAAACCCACCATGTAATTGATTTAACCGAATTTTGCGTAACACATTTTTTTCATCACCCTGAACTCCGCCCCAATATATTTTAAAATCAACGGATCCTTGAGTTTCTTCCTTGATCTGGACAACAAGTTTTTCAAGCTTGGTAACCATGCCAGAACCTTTTGGGGCTAATGTGGCAAGTTTAATACTAACAGTTGACTTCTCTTCACATACACACTGAGATCCAATGACTTGAATCCATCCTATACAAACCAACAGTATAATCACTTTCTTTATCACGTTAATGCTCCTTAAAAATTTAGTAATTAAAATAGCACATCCACCTGCTGAATTAATTTTTTGGCTTTTTCTTTAACAAGTTGATTGATAAAATTCGCTTTGGGTAATACATTATTTGGCGTATCTATGATGTTCTGTAACGTATTTAAAAAAAGAGCTCGATCCTGAATTTGAACTGCATAAAACTGAGCATAAAACAAGTGTGCTAGTAAAAATTTTGATTCAGCAATCTCAAATGCACGTTGAAAATGTTTATATGCTTTTTGAGGATTTCCACCTAATGCTTCAGACACTGAAGCATAAAATCCGCCCATTGAAATATGTGCGCTTCCAAAATAATACGTTTCATCCAATTCTAATACCCGGTTTAACATGGCTTCTGCCTTTGGAATATCTAAAAACACTTCAAGTTGATTCAAATTTAAACTAATCCATTTAAACCAACAGTTTGCAGACCAAAATAGCGCGGGGGCATCAGCTTTTTTAAACTTAGACAAGGTCTCCTGAAATTTTTCAAAAGGCTGCTGCAATGCTTCCTGAAATTGCTGATGTTTTTTTAATACACGAAGCGCATAATTACGTGCCTTTAAATACATATGACTTGCTCGTTCAGGGTTAGTGTCTTCAATATAAGCAAACGCATAACCGCTATAAGATTCTGCTGCAGTCAATAAAAGCTCCTTGTTATCCGGAGAAACCTCTAAAAGACCATCAATCATCACCAAAGCTGCAGGTAATGCTTCTTTTATCAGTTCTGGATCATCATTTTTAAAAACACCGGATTGCATTTGTTTCATTAGTGGATTCATTGAATTTACAATAAACCGGGATGGGTTACAAGCAGATAATAGCAAATTTAAAAAAATAATAAGTAAACACCACTTCATGCGTTGTTGCATTGTGTTCTCCTGATTGTAATTTAAAATAAAAAATGATATTGTAAACTAATTCTATAAAGAATATACCGATGATTTTCAATCATTCATTCAATGATTATTAAAAAAAATTAACCGCACATGAGAAAGATGTGATCTAATGGCATTAAATATTTTGCTGATTGAGGATAATCCAATTGATTCTCGAATTATTTCAAAATTACTCATTGGGAAACCTGAAAACCCAATTCATCTGACGACATCGAATTTATTATCCAAAGGAATATCTCATCTTGAGCAAGGCAATGTTGATGCCGTTTTTTTAGATCTTGTACTTCCAGATAGTAATGGAATTGAAACGTTCATCCATGTTCAATCACGTTTTGCGACTATTCCTATTATCGTGCTAACCGGCTATAATGACGAAGAACTCGCTCTTCAAGCAATCCGTTTGGGTGCTCAAGATTATCTTGTGAAAGGACAAATTAATCGAAATATACTTAACCGATCTTTAAGTTTTGCCATTGAGCGCAAAAAAGCACAAGAAAAAGTGATCGAGCACTTTAAAACATTGATAACCAAACACAACATTGCAGAATTAGAGCAACAGGATAACACTTATGAAGATATAATCTATGAAAATTCTACTGAAGAAACAGACAAGCATCTACCAAACAATACTCCAATAGCTATACAAAAAGCGATTGAAGAATTTGATAATGATGAAGATTTTTTCTTTGAAGTACTTGAAGAATTTTTACAAACTGTAGAAAAACAAATTGAACAGTTACATCAAGCGTTAGCTGACAACAAAGCTGATATTGTTAAAAAAGAAGCCCATGCCATTAAAGGGGGAGCAGCCAATATCACAGCAATGCCTCTTAGTCAGGCAGCAAAAATACTTGAAGAAATTGGGAAGCAAGGAGATTTAACCAATGCTCATCAATCGTTAGATACACTTGAAAAGGAATTTATTGCTTTATGCAATTTTTCTAAGCGAAAGCCAGATAGATATTAACAAAAACCAATTATGGAGGAAACATTATGAAATTATGTATTATTTCGTTTTCAATCTTATTGTTATTTTTTAATGTTAATACGGATACATATGCTGAATTTTATCGATATACCGATGAAACAGGAAAAATATTCTTTACGGATGATTTATCCAAAATACCTGAACCCTATCGGGAAAAAATCAATCAATACAAGGAATATAAACAACCCATACCAAGCACAAGCATAGTTTCAGAGCCAACTGATGATACCAAGCCGTCTATTTCTCCAAAAGGAGACTTTATTGAATTTAAAAATAAAGAGGACCTTATTGAATTTAAAAAAAAGATTCAAAATCAAAAAAAAATACTTGATGAAGAATATAACCGGCTGACAACATTAAAAAATGAACTGAGTCAACCCCTTTCCGATGATTCTGCCCAAGCTCAAAAAGATCATAATGAAAAAATTTTAAATTACAATGCTCAAACAAAAGGATATGAAGAAAAACGCAGACAGTATGAGGCTGATCTTGCTATGTATAATAAATATGTTGAAGAATTAAATAAAACAACCGAAGATCAACCGGGGTTGGAAACTCAAAAACAAAATCCATAATCTGAATGGGGCGAATCATTATTCGCCCCAAATACTCACTATTTTTAGTTATGGTGTAAGGATTACAGGCATTCCCATCAAAGGCCATAAAAAGTAAACCGCAAAACCAAGTACAATCATCAACAATACGCTCGCAATAGCGCCATATATAAAAAATTCTCCTGCTGTAAACTGCTTTGAATCATAGGCTATTGCATTAGGTGCAGCACCTACCAAAAGCATAAATGGCATACCTGCAGTGACTAATGACGCAAAAAAAACAACTTCCTGAGCCACATTAAGATAAGGAGATAAAACCAATGCTACAGGCAACACAATTGCAATCGCAGCCACATTCATAATAAAATTTGTCATTACCAATACAAATAGACCAATACTCATCACAAACACAAACCAATTTGCTTTTTTAAACATAACTAGCCAGTTCACGGCAAGCCACTTCGCTGCACCTGTATTCCAAAGACAAAACCCAATACTCATGGCCCCGCCAAAAAGTAGAATAATATTCCATGGGATCGACTCTAAATCATTGATATCAAGTATTCCCAAAATGAAAAAAAGGATGGTTGAAATAAGAATAATGGCGGTTTTATCAATAGGTTTTAGTGCTGGAATAAAGGATCTCAATGCGAGCACCAGAATACAACAAAATATAATGACAGCAGCAATAATTTCTTTTTGCGTTATTTTGCCAAGTTCAGCACTTAATACTTTAGCCCTTTCTCGTAGTCCCGGAATTACTTTTTTTTCTGGTTTAAAAAAAATCATAAAAAAACCCCAAAGTAAAAAAGTCATTAACCAACCCACAGGAGCCATATAATAACTTAATTGAAAAAAACCGATCTCTTTATGTGCGATATCATTAAAAAAACCAATCGCAACAGCACCTCTTGCAGCTCCAAGCAACGTAATAATACTTCCGGCACCCGCGACATAAGCCATCCCAATAAATAATCCTTTACCAAACTTTGTGGGTTTATCCCCTTCTCCATAAAGACTGTATATGGCAAGTAATAAGGGATATATTGTCGCTGCTACAGCAGTATGGGCCATAATATGGGTAAGCACTGTTGTCACCACGAAACATCCAAGATAAATCATACTTGTTCGTTCACCTACGATGACAAGCATTTTATAAGCGAGGCGTTTTGTGAGACCTGTTCTTGTAAAAACGAGTCCGATCACCACAGATGCAAAAATAAACAAAACTGACGGATCCATAAAATCTTTAAACGCTTCTTGTGCGGGTCTAACCAAAAATGCGGCCTGAAGCACACCAATGGTAATACTCGTAACACCAATAGGAATCACTTCAAATACCCACCATATACCAGCTAGTAAAAAAACCGCTAAAGCCCCCTTCCCTTGCTTTGTCAATTCAAAATGTTTACCTAATGGATCAATTGCATCTGGCCATGATGGCGAGAAATAAACAATGCTAAATAGTATTACCCCTAATAATAAAAAAATCATTTTTCGAGTTTCAATTTGGATTCTATCACCTCGAGATGCAACGGTTGTTGACATATATTGCTTACTCCTTTTTTAAAAGTTGAAATGTTTTTTCTTGAATAAGTTCTCAGAGATCATTAAGATGGTTTCCATACCTCAAATGATATTCTTATACAATGATTTTCTTTTTATTGAATCAGTAAGGATACAAATAAACAATGACTAATTTCAACATGAATACATACCAAAATGATATCATCGTATCCATTTTGCAAACCATCGAAGAAATTAACCATCTCAAAGATGTGGATACCATATTAGACAAAATCCTCTATGAAGCCCGGAAGCTATCGAGATCGGATGCAGGCACAATTTTTTTAGTTGAGGACAATCAACTCAAATTTTCATACGTCCACAATGATACCCTGTTTAAAAAAGACGAATCCAATGCTGCTTTATATTCAAATTATTCTGTACCGATAAACGAAGGTTCAATCGTGGGGTACACAGCGTTAACTGGGGACCCCCAAAATATTGAAGATGCGTATCAAATGTCTCCAAATACCCCCTATCATTTCAATCCTGATTATGATAAAAAATCTGGCTATCGCACAACGTCAATCCTTACAATTCCTTTAAAAACGTTTGAAAATAAACTCGTTGGCGTTATGCAATTGATCAATGCCAAAAATGACTCAGGCCAATCCATTCCTTTTTCAATTGAAAGTCAAACCTATGTTCCATTGTTTGCTAACCATGCATCAGTTGCAATTGAACGGGGAGTTATGAACCGTGAACTCATTTTACGCATGATGAAAATGGCTGAATTGAGGGACCCTACAGAGACTGGTGCGCATGTTCAGCGCGTAGGTGCCTATTCTGCAGAAATTTATCAACAATGGGCAAATCGGCATAAACTTGATAAAAAAGTAATTAAGAGAAATAAAGATATCATACGATTAGCAGCCATGTTACATGATGTAGGCAAAGTCGGTATATCAGATTTCATTTTAAAAAAACCGGGGAAACTTTCTGACCAAGAATATGATATCATGAAATGGCATACAGTATATGGTGCTCGATTATTTATTAATACTACTTCTCTGCTGGATACAATCAGTCGAGAGATTGCATTAAATCATCATGAAAAATGGTCTGGACCAGGATATCCGGGTAAAATTGAAAATATATTAACTGAAAATATTGCCATGGGAACACCAAAACAAGGTGAAGAAATTCCATTAGCTGCACGAATTACTTCATTAGCGGATGTATTTGATGCGCTGACTTCTAAGCGATCATACAAAGAAGCGTGGACTGATGAACAAATTTTAGGAACCATAGAAAAAGAATCAGGAAAACAATTTGATCCTGAACTTGTCGACTGTTTTTTTCAAATATTTGATGTCATCAAAGCCATTCGAGCCAAATACCAATAAACTCATTTCATTAACCTTATTAAACATTGGAGTAACTAAATGACAACAAAACTTGTTAAAGAATTAATGGTACCGCTTTCTGATTATGCCACAGTTTCAAAAGAAGCAACGTTATATGAAGCTGTTTTGGCATTAGAAAAAGCTCGCGAAACGTATCATATATCACAGGATAGACACCGAGCTATTTTGATATATGATGAGCAAAAAAAAATTGTCGGAAAAGTTAGTCAATTGGACGTATTAAGGGCGCTTGAACCTAAATATGATCAAATGGGGCCATCAAGTCCTCTCTCCCGTTTTGGATTATCTCGGTTTGGATTTAGTTCATCATTTTTAAAATCACTTGCCAATCAATATCAGCTCTGGGATAAACCATTGGATCATATTAGTCGAAAATCCGCAAACATTAAAGTCAAAGAGTTTATGTACACGCCAACAGAAGGTGAATATGTAGAAGAATCTGCTTCGTTGAATGAAGCAATACATCAACTCGTTATGGGTCACCATCAATCACTTCTTGTTACAAAAGACAAAGATATTGTTGGGGTTCTGAGGTTAACAGATATATACACCGAAATAAACCAACTTATTAAGTTGGCTCCAAAAGAAGCTGAAACATTATAAGATCAGAAAAAAAAAGGCTGTAAATCGATTAAAAGATTTACAGCCTTAGAAGAGAATAAATAAAATCTAATTAAAATTGAAATTCGGCAGTGACCTACTCTCCCACATAGTCTCCCATGCAGTACCATCGGCGCTAAAGAGCTTAACTTCCGTGTTCGGGATGGTTACGGGTGCTGCCTCTTTGCTATCACCACCGAAAACTTGAATTTGTTATAATGTTCAACTCTATTTGTTAGTTTGTGGCTAAGCCGCTCGGCCTATTAGTACCGGTTAGCTCAACATATTACTACGCTTACACTCCCGGCCTATCTACCTCGTAGTCTACAAGGGGCCTTGTGTCTGTTCGTCTCCGAACAAAGGGATATCTTATCTCGAAGATGGTTTCCCGCTTAGATGCTTTCAGCGGTTATCCTTGCCGAACTTAGCTACCCAGCTATGCAACTGGCGTTACAACTGGATCACCATCGGTTCGTCCATTCCGGTCCTCTCGTACTAGAAACAGACCTCCTCAAATATCCTGCGCCCACGAAAGATAGGGACCAAACTGTCTCACGACGTTTTAAACCCAGCTCACGTACCACTTTAATCGGCGAACAGCCGAACCCTTGGGACCTGCTTCAGCCCCAGGATGTGATGAGCCGACATCGAGGTGCCAAACCGCCCCGTCGATGTGAACTCTTGGGGGCGATAAGCCTGTTATCCCCGGCGTACCTTTTATCCGTTGAGCGACGGCCCTTCCATTCAGAACCGCCGGATCACTAAGACCTACTTTCGTACCTGCTCGAAATGTCTCTCTCGCAGTCAAGCTCCCTTATGCCTTTACACTCATCGACTGGTTTCCAATCAGTCTGAGGGAACCTTCGCGCGCCTCCGTTACTCTTTGGGAGGCGACCGCCCCAGTCAAACTACCCACCAGACACTGTCTTTCGTACGGTTCACGTACTAAAATTAGAATCCTAAAATATAAAGGGTGGTATTTCAACGTTGACTCCACAACTACTAGCGTAGTCGCTTCTCCGTCTCCCACCTATCCTACACATCATATCCCAAAATCCAATGTCAAGCTATAGTAAAGGTGCCGGGGTCTTTCCGTCTTTTCGCGGGTAGATGGCATCTTCACCACCATTTCAATTTCGCTGAGTCCCTGGTTGAGACAGCGCGGAAGTCGTTACGCCATTCGTGCAGGTCGGAACTTACCCGACAAGGAATTTCGCTACCTTAGGACCGTTATAGTTACGGCCGCCGTTTACCGGGGCTTCGGTTCAATGCTTCGGTCACCCTAACATCTCCCCTTAACCTTCCGGCACCGGGCAGGCGTCAGACCCTATACCTCATCTTACAATTTTGCAGAGTCCTGTGTTTTTAGTAAACAGTCGCTACCGCCGTTTCTCTGCGACCCCTTTCAGCTCCCTATGTCTAATAGTTTACTTACCAAGGGCACACCTTCTCCCGAAGTTACGGTGTCATTTTGCCGAGTTCCTTAACCAGGGTTCTCTCAAGCGCCTCGGGATTCTCTCCCTGCCTACCTGTGTCGGTTTGCGGTACGATCGACCTTATATCTCAATAGAGGTTTTTCTTGGCAGCGTGGGATCAATCAGTTTACGAGGTTGCCCTCTCCTCATCACTTCTCGGCGTATCTATATACGGATTTGCCTATACATAGCGCCTACTAGCTTAAACCACCTCTTCCAGCCGGTGGATGATCTACCCTCCTGCGTCACCCCTCTCTCTCTCGTAACCTCGCAGCTACTACAATATAAAGTCGGTACAGGATTATTTGCCTGTTTTCCATCACCTACGCCTCGCGGCCTCGGCTTAGGGATCGACTAACCCTGAGAAGATTAACTTTACTCAGGAAACCTTAGGCTTCCGGCGAGCAAGTTTTTCACTCGCTTTATCGCTACTCATGTCAGCATGTTCTCTTGAATATCGTCCACACTCCCTTATCGGTCGCACTTCTACCAATATTCAATGCTCCCCTACCAACTGCTCTCGCAGCCCCGCAGCTTCGGTAGTACACTTAGCCCCGCTACATTTTCGGCGCAGACTCACTCGACCAGTGAGCTATTACGCTTTCTTTAAAGAATGGCTGCTTCTAAGCCAACCTCCTGGTTGTCTCTGCGTTTCCACTTCCTTTACCACTTAGTGTACATTCCGGGACCTTAGCCGACGGTCTGGGCTATTTCCCTCTCGACCACGAAACTTAGCTCCCGTAGTCTGACTCCTATACTCTCTTTACGGTATTCGAAGTTTGGTTAGGTTTGGTAATCCGTTAAGACCCCTAGCCCATCCAGTGCTCTACCCCCGTAAAAAATCATATAAGGCTATACCTAAATATATTTCGGGGAGAACCAGCTATCTCCAAGTTTGTTTAGCCTTTCACCCCTATCCACAGCTCATCCGAGCAGTTTTCAACCTACACCAGTTCGAGCCTCCACGCAATTTTACTCGCGCTTCACTCTGGCCATGGATAGATCACTTGGTTTCGGGTCTATTCCACACAACTATTACGCCCTATTCAGACTCGCTTTCGCTTCGGCTTCACTTAACAGCTTAACCTCGCTGCGTAGAATAACTCGCTGACTCATTATGCAAAAGGCACGCGGTCAGGCCCGTATAGCTCTATCGCTATACCTATTCCCTCCCACTGCTTGTAAGCAAACGGTTTCAGGTACTTTTCACTCTCCGCATTGGAGTACTTTTCACCTTTCCCTCACGGTACTAGTTCACTATCGGTCACCAAGTAATATTTAGCCTTATGAGATGGTCCTCACTAATTCCCTCAGGATTCCTCGTGTCCCAAAGTACTCGGGCTTATACTTAAGAAGATATGTAAATTCCTCCTACAGGATTATCACCTTCTCTGATGTGCCTTCCCATGCACTTCGAATATCTACATATTTTTTAACTCCTCGTTATAACTGACATTATAACTCAGTATATCCCTCGACCCCATATGTACAACATTGTCAGACTTTAACATACATATAGTTTAGGCTTCTACCCTTTCGCTCGCCGCTACTCAGATAATCACTCTTGTTTTCTCTTCCTAAGGCTACTAAGATGTTTCAGTTCGCCTCGTTCGCCCTTACAAACTATCTTTTCATTTGTAAGTGTCATAGCATTACCTATGACGGGTTTCCCCATTCAGATATCTCCGGATCGACGCTTGTTTAGCAGCTCCCCGAAGCTTTTCGCAGCTTCCCACGTCTTTCTTCGCCTCTCGGTGCCTAGGCATCCACCGTTTGCCCTTATTAACTTAGCCACAACACACAATTAGGTTGAACATTATAACATATCCAAGTTTTCAAAGAACTTCTCCACCTCTTGGTGGAGGTGAACGGATTCGAACCGATGACCTCCTGCGTGCAAGGCAGGCGCTCTCCCAGCTGAGCTACACCCCCTTAGCTCAAAGTGAACAAAATTGGCCAAATCATTGACCTCACATGCCCACTTTAATCCGTCCCCTAAATTTATACAATCTCTCAAAACTAAATAGTGGCTTCATGCTCTCCTTAGAAAGGAGGTGATCCAGCCGCTGGTTCCCCAACGGCTACCTTGTTACGACTTCACCCCAATCATCAACCATACCTTGGGTGCCTACCCCCTTGCGGTTAGCCCAACACCTTCTGGTACAATTAACTCTCATGGTGTGACGGGCGGTGTGTACAAGGCCCGGGAACGTATTCACCGCGGCATGCTGATCCGCGATTACTAGCGATTCCAACTTCATGGAGTCGAGTTGCAGACTCCAATCCGAACTGAGAACTGCTTTCTGAGATTGGCTCACTCTCGCAAGCTCGCGTCTCTCTGTACAGCCCATTGTAGCACGTGTGTAGCCCTGGATATAAGGGCCATGAGGACTTGACGTCATCCCCACCTTCCTCCCCGTTAACCGGAGCAGTATCCCTAGAGTCCCCAACTTAATACTGGTAACTAAGGAAAAGGGTTGCGCTCGTTGCGGGACTTAACCCAACATCTCACGACACGAGCTGACGACAGCCATGCAGCACCTGTCTCTATGCTCCTCTTTCGAGGCACTCCATACTTTCATACAAATCCATAGGATGTCAAACCCAGGTAAGGTTCTTCGCGTTGCGTCGAATTAAACCACATGCTCCACCGCTTGTGCGGGCCCCCGTCAATTCCTTTGAGTTTTAACCTTGCGGCCGTACTCCCCAGGCGGAACACTTAATGCGTTAGCTGCGGCACAGCAGGGGTAAATCCCGCCACACCTAGTGTTCACCGTTTACTGCGTGGACTACCAGGGTATCTAATCCTGTTTGCTCCCCACGCCTTCGCGCCTCAGCGTCAGTATTGGTCCAGAAAGTCGCCTTCGCCACCGGTGTTCCTCCTGATATCTACGAATTTCACCTCTACACCAGGAATTCCACTCCCCTCTCCCATACTCAAGATATCCAGTTTCAAATGCACTTCCTGGGTTAAGCCCAAGGCTTTCACATCTGACTTGAATACCCGCCTACGCGCCCTTTACGCCCAATAATTCCGAATAACGCTTGCACCCTCCGTATTACCGCGGCTGCTGGCACGGAGTTAGCCGGTGCTTCCTTTAACGGTACCGTCATCTCTATAACCTGTTCGCTTATAGATTATTCTTCCCGCTTGACAGAGCTTTACGACCCGAAGGCCTTCATCACTCACGCGGCGTTGCTGCGTCAGGGTTTCCCCCATTGCGCAAAATTCCTCACTGCTGCCTCCCGTAGGAGTCTGGACCGTGTGTCAGTTCCAGTGTGACTGGCCATCCTCTCAGACCAGTTAACCATCGTCGCCTTGGTAGGCTCTTACCCTACCAACTAGCTAATGGTACGCAGGCTCACCCTTAAACAGTAGCTTAAACAGAGGCCACCTTTCATTTATATAGCCTAAACCATATCAATATCATCAGGTATTAGCGCCACTTTCGCAGCGTTATCCCTAATCTAAGGATAGATTACCTACGCGTTACTCACCCGTTCGCCACTTTACTTTCGCAAGCAAGCTTGCAATTTCTCGTACGACTTGCATGTGTTAAGCACGCCGCCAGCGTTCATTCTGAGCCAGGATCAAACTCTCCATATTATTCAATATGAAACTTATTTTTATTCCTTTAACTCTTTCTAATTACAATCCACTTCAATCTCTTGTCGTAGATTGCGCACTTCGCCACTACCTAGTTTTCAAAGATCATCACACTTCTTTAATTCCAAAAAAATTTTAATCATCTTTTTTTAAGAATTTTTGACTTTTACTTCTTTCGGCTTCTTTTGTCAAGATTTTTTTCTTTTTTTTTACTTCTTGCTTTTTACTTTTTTCTCTCTCGCCAAAAAAGTAATCGCTTCTCTATACCCCCTTTATCACTTTGTCAAGGAAATAAAATTAAAAATTTTAAGTCATATTAAAGCAACATCCCAATCTTTCCAAACCGGGTCATACCCTAATGTAATAATCTTTTTAACAACTTGTTCAGGTGTTCTACTGTCTTCAATTTCAAATTGACCATCTATATCTCGTGATAATGTATATCCCCCGGGTGCAGTTTTACTACCTGCACTCATTTGGGTTATCCCTAATGGAATCACATTATCCCTAAACCATGAAGATTCTCGAGTCGATAACACAAGTCCAGCATCCGGTAAAAATAAACGCAACGCACATATCAATTGTACTATATTTTTGTCATTTACTATATACTCAGGCATATAACCACCCGCAGCAGGCCTTAATCTTGGGAACGATATTCCTATATGGCTTTTCCAGTAAGTTCGTATAAGATGTTCAGCATGCAAACCTATAAAAGCCGCTTCTATTTGCCATTCATAAAGCCCCAAAAGCACACCAATATTTATCCTTCTAAACCCAGCAATTCCTCCACGATCAGGTGTATTTATTCGCCAAGAATAATTTTGCTTTGGCCCGGTACCATGTACCATATGGTAGCGTTCGGGATGATACGTTTCTTGATAAACAGTTAATCCATCAACCCCTTTTTCAATCAACACACTATAAGACTCAACTGACATAGGATAAATTTCAATTGAAATAGAAGCAAATAAATCACGCAACTTTTCAACTACGTTTTTAAGATAATCCATATTTACTTTTTGTGTCGCTTCACCACTAACTAAAAGAATATGCCTAAATCCCAATTGATAAAGGGACATAGCCTCCTGTAAAACCTGTTCTACTGTCAACGTCATTCTCTGTATTGAATTATTTCGATTAAACCCACAATATATACAGGCATTCGTACATTCATTGGAAAGGTATAACGGTGCAAACATAAGAATAATTTTCCCAAAACGTTGCACAGTTATCTGATGAGCCATGTGTGCCATATCTTCCAGATAAACTTCCGCAGATGGAGATAACAATGCAAAAAAATCATCAAGTGTCCGATAATCTTTATCTAATGCACTTTCAACATCATATGCTTTTATAAAAAAAATTTCTTGTTTAATACGGTTCCAATCTTGCCCTTGTGATATTTCATAAAAATCCGACATATAAACATTTTTCCTCTATCTTAAAAAACCTGTCAACGGTGAACTCGCGTCTGCTCTCCATCCAAGCTTTCCCATACCCGAATGATAGGCAAGAAATCCAGCATCAACACTCAGTTTAAATGCAGCAGCCATTGCTACCGGATCTTTAGCTATTGCTATTGCAGTATTTATAAGTACAGCATCCGCGCCAATTTCCATTGCTTCAGCAGCATGTGATGGAGCTCCTAATCCAGCATCCACAATAACTGGCACTTTGGCCTGTTGTATAATAATTTGAATCAATTCTTTTGTTTTTAACCCCCGATTCGTACCAATGGGTGCGCCTAAAGGCATTACAGTAACTGTTCCCACATCTTCAAGGCGTTTTGCAAGTACAGGATCAGCGTTAATATATGGTAAAACATTAAATCCTTCTTTAACCAGAATCTCCGCTGCTTTTAATGTTTCAATCGGATCAGGTAAAAGATAATTTGGATCCGGAGTTACTTCAAGTTTTACCCATTTTTCACATCCAGCAGCATGTGCAATCCTAGCCAATCGAACAGCTTCTTCTGCTGTTCTTGCTCCACTGGTATTGGGTAAAAGCAAATATCGCTTTGAATCAATAGCAGAAAGCAAGTGATCCGATGGATTAGATATCTCTACCCGACGCAAAGCAACTGTAACAATTTCTGCTCCAGAAGCCTCTATGGCTTGCTTCATTACCTCAGTTGATGAAAATTTTCCTGTCCCTAGCAACAAACGAGAACGAAATTGTTTTCCTCCAATCTTCAGAAGAGGCAACTCTTTCATATAATGTCTCCTTACCCTTAATAAATGCTTAACTTTTTCTACAACTTAAACATATCCTGCAATTGTGGTCTGGTAATTGAATTTCACGAAATATACTATTTTTACCATCAAAAGTGATCATGCGACCAATTAACAATTTACCATAACCTACTAAATATTTAATTGCCTCTCCAGCCTGAATAGATCCCAATACGCCAACAATTGCTCCAAGCGTTCCACTATTATTATGGACTTCAGTCTCCGGTGGATTTTTAAATACACATCGATAACATGGCCCTTTTCCGGGAACAATTGTCATAACTTGTCCAAATAATCCTGATATTCCAGCATGACAAAAAGCAATTCCTTCTTGAACACAAATATCGTTAATGATAAATTTGGATTCAAAATTATCTGTTGCATCCACAACAAAATCATACTGTTGAATTAAAGATACACCATTTTTCTCAGTTATTCTGAATTGATGGACAGGAAAAATTATTAAATTCCCGAGTGTTGGTAGTTGGTGCAGGAGGTTTAGGGTCA
>PDZT01000277.1 GCA_002753105.1 Deltaproteobacteria bacterium YD0425bin50
TTAAACAAAAAAAAATCTGATACAAGTTCAAAGGAATTGTACCAGAATAATGGAGGAGTTTACACTTCTTCCTTTTTATTTTTTTAAAAAACTAATTTTTTATTTTCGCTCTGAATCGCTGCATGTGTTATTCATTACTGAAATCTACTCCAATATTAGAATCACCTAATAAAGAGCATAAAATCAAATATTTTAACGATTTAATTAGACGCACATAATATTGCGTTTTAAAATGAATTGTATAATCACATGGATGAATTATGTGCAATATCCAAAGGAAATTTTGCCCTTTTTACATCTAAAACAGCAAAAAAAATGGGTATATTAGCCGAAAACGACCTGATGGATCTTGAACGATTTATTGGATTGGAATCAAAGTGCCTTCCTGAATGATAAATGATTCTCGTTCTTTGATAACATAATTGACGGTAATTGAATCAAAAGAGTCCGGTGCTATTCTCATGGACGGGGTTTCTAATGCGGGTTTAAGTATGAGTTGGCCAGATTTTTCGATAGTACTCAAATTTACTTTTTCTGAATAAATAGTGGATAATGGCTTTAATTCTACACTCCATGCAATGACCTTCATGGTTTCAGGAATATAAGATACGCTTTCAAGAATCAGATGATCAGGTAATCTGCCAACCCAATCAATTTGCACAGGGAGTTCTTTTTGAATGCTCACATCAAGCGTGATATCAATGAATTTCGGATTCACTCCTTTGAGTTGAATACCCGGTGGAATTTTAATTGTGCTTTCCATTATTTCAAACCGGCTGTGTCCAATACCCGTTTGGCTCAGATCAATTTCAATTTGAACCTGATCAGGCCTTAAAGATTTTATTAACGTATTCGAACCTCCCACATGAAGACGTACGGAATTGGTTGAAGTGTTGATTATTTCTAATCCAGATTTTCGGTTAATTAAATTGATGGGTACTTCAAGTGCAATAAGCGTATCTAAAACACGGGTAAAACTAAACCAAATACTTCCAATAAAAATGAACGAAACAATTGCGGCTGTTACGGTCTTTAATCGTTCAGCGAAGAATTTTCGATTGGGTTGATCATCACCAATTCCTATGTGACTTTCAAGGAGGTTCGTTAGCACTTCTTTTTGGTGAATCACTGTAATATTTGTGCCTTTAGTAACAACAATATTTCCAGTTTCTTCTGATACAAGAAGTGTCATGGCATCTGTCGTTTCTGCTAAACCTGCAGCAGCGCGATGTCTTGTACCAAAATGAGAAGGAAGATCATTGCGTTGAGATAATGGCAGAATCACACCCACTGTGGTTACTCGATTATCCTCAATAATGCTTGCACCATCATGAACTGGATTATTATGCCAAAATATACTTAATATCATTTCTTTTGAAAGTTGGCCGTTCCAAGTCAATCCATTTTGCGTGACTTTTCGAACATCCTCTTTTCCGGGAAACACAATCAGTGCGCCGCAGCGTTTCTGAGATAGCTCATAGACACTATCAATGATAATTTCTTGAGAAGTGGCGTGTTGATGAGATTTATTGACCTTTCCCCAAAAAATAGATTTTAAATTTTGTGTTTGCAGGATGACATATATTTCATTTCGAAACACAATAATGATGATAAATGCAGCAATGGCAGTAATACCCTGAAGCGCCCAACTCGTAACAATAAGCCCTACTGTAACGGCAGTCTTTTGAAAAAACCACAGAAACACAATCCCCATAACAATACGAAAAAAATTGGTTCCTTTGAAAAGTATATACAGACGAAAGAGGATATAACTATTTAAAGTAACATCAACAATATCCTGCCATCGAATGTTGGGGAATATGGTATTGATCATGTCTAACATATATTTAATCCGTAATACTAAAGCGCAATATTTTTAAAACATTCCCTGTGACATCTGTCACTTCAACACGCCATGGACCTTTATCCGTATCCCGAAGCTGAATACTACTAATAGTAGCCCAGCGTGGCGGATAAACTACTAGCTTTATTCGGGTACTCAGGTTATCTTTACGGTACCAATTATGATAAATATAAGATTTTTCAAGCACAGGATCACAAGAAGTAAAACAGGAAATTTTTCCTATTGTTATCGAAAACACAATAGCCTCATGAAAAGGAGCATAATCCTTTGTATCTTCACACATTACTGCTTTTTGAATGGTAAATATTTCCTGTTCAGGTAAATCAGTTTTCTCGTTTTCAGCAAAAGTGATACTCGGGCTAATAACGATAATGAATAGTAACAGAAAACACTTCCTGAGATATTCAAAATTATTTCGTATTTGTGGTTTGGAAGGCATAAGAAAAAAAATCCCAAATTATGGATTGAAATTATACTTTAAATCGCATAATGGGTATTTATAAATACTTTTATGAATAAGTTCAAGCTTCAAATTGAATATTCTTCTTTTTTTCAATGAGGTTAACTATTATGGAATCAGAAAAAAAACATATTGCATCAAAAATTAAAGATATGACAAACCTTGAAGGGAAATATCTTACATTTTCATTAGCGAATGAAGATTATGGTATTGGAATTTTAAAAATCAAAGAAATTATTGGGATGATGCCAATAACTTCGGTTCCTCAGACACCTGTTTTTGTTAAAGGAGTCATCAATTTACGAGGTAAGGTTATTCCCGTTATTGATTTGCGGTTGCGTTTTGATATGGCCGAAATGCAATATACAGATCGAACTTGTATTATTGTGGTTGAGATTGCAGGGCATACAAGTAATGTTATTATTGGTATTGTTGTGGATTCGGTTTCAGAAGTATTAAATATTAAGGCTGAAGATATTGAAAATCCACCTGCTTTTGGCGCTAAAGTGAACACTGAATATATTTTGGGAATGGCTAAAATTGAAGGAAAGGTTAAAATTCTATTAGATATCGATAAAGTCCTTTCAGAACAGGAAAAGACGTCTATGGATCAAATGGCTTAACTTTAAAGTACAGATTATGTAGAGGAAAGTTTTACCCGAGTTTTATCTCCGAACTGGAGGAACGGTTTTCCCGAATACAGCTCTGTAGTCAGTTATTTCCTGATCAGGATTGCAATTGCATAGGCTTCTTACATGTTAAAAAGTCTATGCTTTGTAAAGAATACATTTTATCATCGCTTATGACCGTTAAGAAGACTCTTTCTTTATTTACGAATAAGATGATAGGCATTTTTTATGAGTAACAGATAAGCTCACAATAAACTAAAAAAAATGCATAAACAACTCCCTAAATTTGATCCAGATTATAGTGGAAATTTTGCTGCTGAAATTCTAGAAAAATTGAAAATAGAAGGTATTTTAATTGGTCGTCTTGCTGTATGGGCTTGGCTGCCTCAAAATTCAGCAAAACAAGCATATACCAAAGATTTAGATATTGCTGTATCCAAAACATCGTTATTTGTAATTCGAGACTATTTAAAAGATCAACACTTTAACATAAAACAGCTTGAAATCGGCGGGGTTAATGTAAAGGATGGTAAACATATCAATGTTGATTTTATTGATAGATCGTCTATTGAATGGTCGGATTATAGCGTATTATTTGAACAGGCAATCAACGAAGCGATTCGATCAAATAGAATGATTGAGGTAGGTAACAAAACACTTTTTCTTGTTTCAATTGAATATTTAATCACAATGAAATTGGCAACCGGGGAAAAAAAAGATGAGGAAGACATTAAGGTATTGCTATTAGAAACAGACAATATCGATTTTAAAGAAGTCAGGTCGCTTATCTATAATCATTTAGGTTCATTAGGCAGAAATCGATTTGAAATCATTTTAAGAGATATTCACCATAAAGAATCAAGGCTGACAAGTTATCAAGGCATTGAAACCTCTGAGTAATATCAAAAAAATCATCATTAAAAAAAAATTGTTAACGCTTCTGCTTTGAACCAGTTGAACTCCTATACGATTGAATTTGTCATCCAAGAAGTCTTTTCTTTAACTCCTTTTGTACTGGATGTTTTCCTAACCAAACTTTACAAACAGCTTGTTTAAAATCCAAGCCTTCAGCATAAGCACGAATCGAATCATTTTTGCTAATCTGGATTCCTTTTTCTGGTAGATACATCAAATCATACCGATCAGATAATCGTATCGGTTCTTGAAGAAAGAGTTGAAGAAGTTTATCTAACTGGTCATTGATCTCGCTAATATTCCCATTCATGGCTTTCAAAAATCCCTCTTTAATGGCCTGAGCCATCATATCACCGGTAATAAACGAACTTAAAATATATATGCGGAAACCCATAGGCTGATTAGCATAAATAATAGCGTCTGCATCTGTTGAAGGTTCTTTTAGATACAATCCACATAGATATGCATTCATAAAAAATTTCGTTCGGATACCTGCACCGTTTAAAACAAGTGTCATATCGTTGAATGAAATTTTTGTCGGTATTTCAATATTGGCAATTTTCAGGTATTCTTCTTGCTCAGGCTGGGTTAAGGCTAAAAGATTAAACCATAGATGAATTAGGTTATTGGATTGCAACATCATATGGGGGGGAACCTCATTTAGAGAACTTTTCAGAAACAAGTTTTTAGAGGGATAACAAAAACTGTTTCTGAAAAGTGATGGATTTAAAGAAAGCAGCTCAATCTGCAGTTAAGCCAATGGATTTATTCATCAAGAACTTCCATGAGCTTTCCACAGCATGGGGGAATGCGATCTCCTTTTTTCAGTCTCACGAACTTGTTGCATGTCTGGCAATAACAGGTACACTCTTTATCTACACGTACATCTGCATATTGTTCTGCTGGGCCTGATGACATGCCTTCAATCGCAAATCGTGCTAAATTTTGTTTTTCTGGAACATACTCACCAATGGGTACCATTTTTTTGTTAAACCGGACACAATCTACCATTAAACGCCAAAGTGCCTGTAGTTTAGATTTTTCATCAGCATTTTCAGGGGTAAATTCAACTAGATTTTTGTCAATATTGATTTGCATAACTCATTTCCTCCTTGTGTTTTTCATCAACATACTGTTACTACATTTACTACGCATTTATGGGAAGAGGTAATCTCGCCCCTACAAATTCACCTACTAATTAATTGATAGCGTTTGTTTAAGCCATTGTTTGATACTACCATCAATAGCATAAACCCCTTTATTTTTGCCCATTGCTTGAACAAATTGTTTTTCTAAATCAGGCGGCATGTTCATTTGCGCAATTTCCTTAGCCTCCTCAGAATTCCGTCGAATTAAATAAATGATCGGACGGTCTTGCCAATAATTGATAACAAAATAATGGCTGACATCTTGTTTGGACCGGATCACGTAATTCCCATGCGACCAATTATTTCCCCATTCAAGATATAATGTTACCGCTTCTTCAGGGGTAATATTCCAATCAATGGCATTTATTAAATCAAGATTATTTTTGATATCTTCTAGTGTCAACATACATACTTCTCCATAATTTAAGATAGACAACTTATAGAC
>PDZT01000278.1 GCA_002753105.1 Deltaproteobacteria bacterium YD0425bin50
TGATTATGTATCTGATATTGCCCGCACTCAGCAATTGAAGAAAATTGATGCGGCTCTTGCTCTCTGTACTCTCAAACCACGCAAACAACTCATTGCCGATATGAGTACAATACCCATTCTTCCCTTTATGTCGAGCGGTTGTATCATCTACATTCACATATTTTGATACCCCCAAACCCGCTAAAAGAATTTCTTTTTTTTCTGCGTGAAATTCTTCCTTGTCTTCCGTTATTATTCGGTTAATCTGACCGGATGAAATGTCTACTCCGAATTCTCGCAACTCCTCAACTATCAATGGCTGCGTAACATGCGCATGATGATATTGATGCAAAATATAGCTTATCAGGCCAGGCCCAAAATGAGTTCCTGAAATCTCATCGGGCAACTGGCCGGTAATGTAGTTCCCATCCGGTGTCTCCCATCGTTCCAAACGATACCGAATATTATGAGTTTGAATGACAAGTTCCTGAACAACATAGTCATTATAGTCTTTAAAACGACTGCCTTCAGGAATAAAATCGGGGCTAATTATTTTCGTCTCGTGGATCTCTATTGCTTTTGTTTTTTCCCGTTTTTCTGAACCGGGACGTTTCTTGGATGCTGATTTGTCATCCTGTTCTTTTTTTTCAGGGGCGGGATTCTCAAGTGTTGACGGTTTAATTTTTGGCTTCGGATTCTGCCCTTTTAATCGGGCAATTTCATCCTTAAGCTGCTGAATCTGCTCTTGTTGAAGATGTATTATCTCGACCAGCAGCGTAACTAATGGGGATCGGTCTTCTTCAGATATAATTGGTATTTTTGGAATAGTATTCATTTGATTTTTAATATGCTATGATTTAGACTTTATCGCAAGAACAAATTTGAGTATGAAACGATTTTTACCCGAACTTATTGAGAAGTTACAAACTGATTACTTAAAAAATATAAGGGAACGGTACTGTAACCGTTCCCTAAAAGCTTATCTGCGTTTGTGGTTATATCCGTCTTCTGATTCTTCTGATTCTTCTGGTTCTTCTGACCTGCGTTCATTCTGCTCAATAGGCTCAAAATGAATAATGGCTTCTCCAGTGTTGTCTTGACAGTCGTAATCCAGAACCATTGCGTAAACGACTCTGGGTATGTCCTTTTTCCAACCGATTTTAAGTGTTAAGGGTTCATTCTCATCAATTGTATAAAACCATCCAAACGGCTGTTTCTCTGTATTAACATACAAAATCGCTTTTTTCACAGCTTCCCGTGATCGGTTATAAAAAATGTTTGACTTTAAGGTAACTTTATATTTGCCGGGTAAAATGGGATGACTTGCCACATTTAATGTATTATTTTGCAGGTCCGAACAATGAGATACGGCATCCAGAATGATATTAAAATCTTTAGGTTCATTCTGGTGAGTTAATGGTAAAATACGAATATTTTTATATTCAATTGGCCTGTCCCAGCTTGAAAAAGCAACCCATTTCAAATTGGTTAAGGGCATGGGATCCTGCCATTGTAAAAACGTATTTTTTCCGGGTGTAGAACCTCGGCCAACTTGAATATTACCCTGATCAACACACATCCAATAGCTTTCCCATCTGTTTTCAGATACAACTGCTAACGGATTTTGAAGTTTGGAAATCTGCACCATACCTTGTGCATTTTCTTTTCCTCTTCGGATAACAGATGCTGTATTTCTCCAGCCACCGATAACCGTTTCATACAACGGACTGGTCTCATTCGCAGAAGTGGCAAAGCAAACATGAATATCATTTGTTGCTTTGGCTTCAAAAACAACACAGCCACCTTTGGGTGTTCTTAATTCAAATGCATTTTCCCACATATAGTAGCCTTGTTTTGGTGGACAATTAATTGATGAAAGATTACCGGCAACTGTTTCAATTGGACAGCATAATACTAAAACAAGTATAAAACCCACAACCCCCAAAATCATTCGTTGTAATTCTGTTCTCATGTTTGTTTTCTCCTTTTTGGTTATTATTCAATCGATACGTCAACACTATCGGCTTCTATATTGGTTAAACAAAGAAAATTATATGTCGCGGGTCTATCCAACTCATAAACTGTTCCTAATCGAATAATTTCTAAGCCAAAAATGGTATACCTTTTCTCTGTACTTGATTGATCTATCCATATCTGCTGCATCTCGCCATTATAGGGAGATTGTCTATAGATGGTGATGATATCCCATATTGAGCCATCCAAACTGGCGAGTCTAATCTGCCCGTTTTTAGTATAATTCCAGCCATTTTCATTATGAGAAGAAGCCATATCAGAAAAAAGAATTAATGGGCGATTCATGGCATCAAAGAAGAGTTGAGGGTTTATTCCTGTAAATCTATTGCCATCAGTTCCACTATACTCATCTGCAGATTCAGCAACTGTAGTAACTGTCCATGAGTTAGGAGCTGTTCTATATAAATAGGTTA
The DNA here is from genome assembly GCA_002753105.1 of Deltaproteobacteria bacterium YD0425bin50. GTDB lineage: Bacteria > Desulfobacterota > Desulfobacteria > Desulfobacterales > YD0425bin50 > YD0425bin50. The sequence goes on from PDZT01000278.1 coordinate 2,427, forward strand.
ATTTAGCATAGATAACAGAACCTCCTAAAGCATGATTCATTTCTGTAGCTGCTATGGCTGGATTTCCATTGTGATCAATGGCTATAGATGGTGTTTCAGCTAACCAGTCATCCATATTTTGATCACGGAATATATCCTCTTTTAACCAGTAACCGGGGCTATTGGTAATGTATTGCGTTTCATAAATTGTTGAGTAAACAACATGAATATGGTTAGCTGAATCAATTGCCATGCTGGGATTGCCTCTGATTGAAATTCGCCATCCAAATTTAATGTTCACATACTCTGTTGGAAGTTCTAAAAGGAGTTGAGGTGTTGTGTCCCAATGTCCATGTTGATTGGAAATATAAAAGATAGAATAAAAATCTGAACTCAAAATGTGAAAAGAATCATCCTGCCCAACACCAACCTGTGCGATTGAGCAAAATAAATTAGGATATGCAGTTTTGTCTAATGTAAAAATAACTTCCTCAGTCCATAACCCGGTATCCCCTTTATACAGATGAATCATTTCTAATCCTTTTTGTGAAAAAAAGATATGAGGATTGGATTGAGAATCATATACTATAAATGGAGTTTCATTTGTCAGTTGACTATTTGACAGGGAAATCGTTTCCTGATCCGTTTTTCCTCCTGAATCAGTAGAAATCAACTGAAAATTTTCACTATTAGGGTCGTATAGAATCGTACCTATGGTATTATTGCTGGCTTTAAAGGAATTAAAGGTAAAAGACTTATGACACGTATTTAGCAAAGATGCAATACTTTGGCACTCTACATTACAAAAAACTGAAAGCTGACAAATTAATATAATCTCTAATTTTTTCAACATGTTAATATCTCCACGTTAACAATAATAATAATTTTAGAACTACTCTGCTACAAGATACAAAAATTCAGAAAAAAATTGATATGAGAAAAAAGACGGTTAGAACAACAATTGCTAATTTGTAACATTTATCAAAATTACCGCTTGAACGCAAGTGGATAATATTATACTAACTATCGATATTTTAACCGCTTTAGTAAAATTGAAAAAAATTAAATAATCTAACAGCATAAAAGACAACCTATTATGAAACATATAAATATAAATACTAAAATTCAACTGCTCATCATTCTATTATCATTCGTATTCCTTTTAGTTATTTCTGTTGAGTTTTACCTACATTATTCTGAATTGATGAAATTATCATTGGAAATCGAACGCACTTCTCTGACTAAAATCACACCTAAATTTCAGATTTTATTTATATTGTATATGTTATTTGCATGTATTCTTGCTATTCTGTTTCGAAAAATAAATACTAGTATTATTCAAAGAAAAACTATTGAGGAAAGACTTAGAAAAAGTGAAGAAATATACAGAGCTATTTATACACGCTCTCCCATTGCTATTGAAATTTTCGATCCTTCAGGTTTACTTATCGATGTAAATCCTGCTTGTCTTGAGTTATTCGGGATTGTTGATATGCAGGAGTTAATCGGATTCAATCTGTTTAATGATCCAAATCTGAACAATAAATACAAGGATCAATTGAAAAAATTCGACTCAGTCCGTTATCAAACCATCTTTGATTTTGAAATCGTTAAACACCTAAATCTATACCGTACTACACGAACAGGTAATATCTGGATAGATGTGCTGATCACACCCCTTAGTGAAAAATCAAATGATGGATATCTGGTACAGGTACAGGATATTAATGAGAGTAAAATGGCAGAAAAATTGCTAAAAAAAGCAGCCGAAGAAATGCGTATTTTATTAGACAATATCAATACTCAAGTATGGTATCTAACTGATGAATATATCTACGGATCAGTCAATAAAGCACATGCTGATTTTATTGGAAGTACTATTCAACACTTATCTTTTAAAAATATGTATGACATTTTTTCTCGCGAGGTGGTTGACGTCTGTCGCAAATCAAATAAAGCAGTTTTTCAGACAGGTAAAGTGGTTTATAGCGAAGAATGGCTTTCCAATTATTTAGGAGAACAGCGTCTCTTGTCAATTGTAAAGTCTCCAAAGCTCGATGTTAATGGAAACGTAGAATATGTGGTGTGTTCGGCTGAAGATATTACAGAACGCAAGTTGATGGAAGAGAAATTAAAATCCAGTGAGCAAAATTTCCGTACCTTTTTTGAAACAATGGATGATTTGATCTTTATAGCTAATCCGCAAGGCGCAATTGTTTACACGAACAGTACTGTTTCACGAAAAACAGGATATTCTCAAGATGAAATCATGAAAATGCAAATTTTGGATTTTCATCCAGTTGAATTACAAGAAGAAGCAAAGCAAATTATTAGTGATATGATTTCAGGCAAACGAACAAGTTGCCCTCTACCATTATCCAGAAAAGATACTTCATATTTACCCGTAGAAACGCGTGTATGGTTTGGGAGATGGAATGAACAGGACTGTATTTTTGGCATATCTAAAGATATCAGTGTTGAACAGGAATCCTTGCAGAAATTCAATAAGATATTTCATAACAACCCTGCATTGATGGCGATTAGCACCCTTCCTGAAAGAATTGTTACCGAAGTCAATTTTTCATTTATTAACAAAATGGGCTACTCAAAAGATGAAATCATTGGAAAAACAGCATCGGAATTAGGTCTTTTTGTTGAACCCGAAAAACAGGTAATAGTAGATGAATTACTCAAAACTGGAAAAATATATAATTTAGAATTGAAAGTGAAAACAAAATCAGGGGCTATTTTAGATGGGCTATTTTCAGGTGAAATAATTGATAGCCAAGGTAAGAAATATTTTTTGACCGTAATGGTCGATATCACTGCCCAAAAGGAAGCAGAACTGCTTGCTATTCGAGCGAATAATGCTAAGTCTGAATTCCTTTCTAATATGAGCCATGAAATCCGTACCCCTATGAATGCTGTTATTGGAATGACAACGCTTCTTTTAGATACACAGTTAAATGAAGAACAATATCGGTATGCGGAAACGATTCGTTTAAGTGCGGCATCTCTCCTGACAATTATCAATGACATTCTTGATTTT
>PDZT01000279.1 GCA_002753105.1 Deltaproteobacteria bacterium YD0425bin50
ATACTATAAGAAAAGAAAAGGAAAAATCATGCTCACGTACATGCGGGAAAATGCCAAATCATGGGTAATAAAATTACTTTTGGGAATCGTTATTATTGTATTTATTTTTTTAGGATTGGGATCAGTGGGTAAACAAAAATCAGGAAATGCTGCAATTGTTAACGGAGATGAAATCTCATATCAGGAATTTCGAGAAGCATATATCCGAGAGGTAGAACGATTGCGTCAGCAACTCGGCAACAATTTTAACGAAAAAATGTTAGAGATGTTTCAAGTTAAAAATCAAACGATTGATCGTTTGATAAATCAAAAATTAATGTTGCAAGAGTGTCAGAGGTTAGAACTGTATGTATCTGATGAAGAATTATTGAAGTCAATTTATGATATGGATGTGTTTCAGGAGAATGGTAAATTCAATAAAAAAAGATATCAATTGATTCTCTCCCAGAATAAATTAGCCCCTGAACTGTTTGAATATGAACAAAAAAACAATTTACAGTTATCGAAACTTCAAGATTATGTAGTTAATAGTGTCCATGTTTCTGATAACGAGCTGGAATCATGGTACAAATGGTACAATGTTTCTATTTCTCTTGATTACGTCAGTTTTAAACCCGATGAATATACAGATGTCAACCCAACTGATGCTGAAATTAGCACTTATTTTAAAGAAAATGAAGATAAATACAAAACACAACCAGAAATCAAAGTACACTATTTGGCTTTTAAATCCGATAGTTTTAAAGATAAAATTCAAATAGTCGATCAAGAGATACAAGACTATTATACTGCTCATATTGAAGAATATAAACAGCCTAAAACTGTAGAAGCAAGGCATATACTTATCAAAACAGACCCAAATGCTTCAGAAGAACTCATTGAAACTGCAAAACAAAAAAGTATAGATATTTTAAAACAAGTTAAAGAAGGAAAAGATTTTGCCGAACTTGCCAAAGCCCATTCAGACGACCCCTCAGCAAAAGAAAATGGCGGATTTCTGAGCGCATTTAAAAAAGAAGATATGGTTAAACCTTTTGCAGATAAAGCCTTTTCTATGAAGGTAGGTGAAATCAGTGATCCAGTAAAGACACAATTTGGATGGCATATTATTAAAGTTGAAAAGATCAATGAAGCTGCTACCCGTACTTTTGATCAATGTAAATCCGAAATAAAAGATAAACTAAGTGAACAAGCTATTCAACAAGAAGCCTTAAAACAAGCAGAAACAGTTAATGAAAGTATATTAGAAGGTATGAATCTTACTGAAGCGAGTAAACGCTATTCAATACCTCTTGTGCAGAGTGATTTTTTCTCGCTTACTAAACATGAACATGTACATAAAGATACAAATTTTGTAAATGTTGCTTTTGAACTCGAAGAGGGTGAAATAAGTGAAATCAGCCATTTTAATGACGGTTACTATATTATTGAAGTCGTCGGACGAAAACCTTCAGAGTTACCCTCATTAGACAAAATTAAAGAAAAGGTTAGGTTGGATGTAACCCAAAAAATCCAAAATGATCGTGCAAAAAAAGCAGCGGAAACGTTGTTAGCAGCATTATTAGAAAAAAAATCCATAGAAGAAGAATGCAAAAAAGCCAATCGTACTATTCAAACCTCCGGTTATTTTACGAGAAATGAAACAACCATTCCCAATATTGGCAGAGATTACAAGATGGTAGAAGAAGCATTTAAGCTCACCAAATCGAATCCATTTCCAACAACGCCGATCAAAACACAAGATGGAAATACATATTACATTATTATGTTTAAAGATCGTAAAGAAGCGAGTATCGATCAGTTTGAAAAAGACAAAAAAATGATTCAGGAGAATTTACTGCGTCAAAAACAAAGTAAAATATTTAAAAATTGGTTGGCCGAACTTCGGGAAAAAAGTAGTATTGTTTTAAGTAAAGAAATTGAATCGGCAATGTAAGGGAATATTAGATGACAGAGGATAAAATAAACGAAACTATTCGTGGAGCAGATACCTATTCTAAAAGATGCCCTTATTGTTTTGTTTATCTTTCATTAGATGCAAAAGTTTGCTATTCCTGCAACCACAAAGTAAGAAATCCCAATAAGTATGGAATTGCAAAAAAGCCATTTGATTGGTATGGCTTTATTGCAGCTATTGTGACATGGGCAGCATTTGGGTATTACTTGTGGTGGTGGTCGATACAAATGAAATGAGCATATAATATAAATACAGGTTTTCAGGTTTTTCTAATCTGAAAATCTGTATATGAAAATTTTTAAAATTTCTATTATTATTTAATCAACATTGCACGCATCATATCTGCCGCATTTTCAGAATGATCCGCAATCGTTCCTATCACTTCTACTAATCTAATCAAATGAAATAAACTGATTGCATCGACTTGAGAGTTAAATAATTTGTGTTTTATTTTATCTTCAATTTTGTCAGCCTCATGCTCCATTTTGCGAATATTATCAATAATCTCTTTGATGACTTTTCGATGTTTTTCTGAATAGGTTTTAAAATACAACTTTGCTTCAACGGCCATTTTACTTAATTCTTCAATAGGATCAATAACCGCATCAAACAAGAGCAAAAAATCTTTAATCAGGGTATCTGGTATGATCGTTTCATTTCTATAGGAAAGCCAATCCATCGCATCTTCAACAGCATCTAATACCTGATCTTGTTCTCTGAGATACATAAATAACTGAAATTTATCCACAGGAATAAACAGGGTTCGAGTGATCTGTGTTCTGACCTCCCGTTTTATAATATCTGCTTCATTTTCAAGTTTAATGACTTCTTTTCTGTGTTGCTCAAATGTCAAACATTGCTTGGAAACATAACATTCCATCGCTTGTTGAAAAGCCCAAATACATTCCTTAACTTTTTCTGCATGTTCTAATAATCCCTCTGATATTGGTGATTTCATAAACAATCTGAGAAATGGGATCGGCATATTTTCTCCTTAAAAAAAAATTACGAATTACGAATTACGAATTACCTGTGCTATAAATTATTTGATCAATTTCACAACCAAAGTGATGTCATCATTTTCAAATGAAACACCAATACCTTGATCCGTAATTCTTACCACTTTACCAATAACTTCAATGGCATCTGGTTCATGGGGAACTGGAAAGGTTAAATTGACTTCTTCTCCAATATTAACATGGTGTTTCGTTTTAATAAAAACGCCACCTTGGCTTATATTTTCAGCAAAGCTTGAATAGGTCATGCCCTGAACAGAATAATCAACCTGTATAAAACAGTGTATTCTGGAAGTTTTTCTTTTATCAATGCGTTTTTCATTCATGAGTCGATCAAGAAGTGTTATTTTTTCCTCAATCGTCAATAATTGCAAAACGTTATTGATTTTTTCATCCAGTGTAATCGAAGGATTCGATTCGGTTTCGGTTTGCATAACAACCCTTTAGATATATATAGTGATGCAATTCACGTTTCAAGTATTGCAATTTTAATGAAACGTGAATCGCTCAAAAAAAATTTTTAGCTCGTAAATGAAACTTCGTGAATATCAATAATCGACGAATTCGCGTTTTGAATAGCATCCATTTTGCCTATGGTTATTGGCAGTATTGAATTAATAAAGTAAGCAGCAGATTTTAATTGACCATCATAAAATGCAACTTCTTTATTTTTTTCAATTTTTTCTTTTCTGGCAGCATTATCTTTTACGTCTGGGATCAGTTGAGCTAGTTTTTGAGAAGCAATACATGCACGCCATAACAACATCCATGACATGACCATATCTCCAGTTACCTCTAAAAATGGATGAGCAAAAGAAAACGCAACTTTAAATTGTGCAGACATGGCTATCATGCCCATATGCATCGCAAGTTGAGAAAACCGTTGAACAGCCTTTTCTGTTGAATTGGCAAGCGGAACCAGCTCTGTAATTCCTTTAGCAGTATCAATACTTTTTTGGATTTCTTTTATGAAATTCATAAACACAGCACCTGCTTTCATACCGAGTTTACGCGCCAGAAGGTCCATAGCCTGAATACCATTGGTTCCTTCATAAATGGAATTGATTTTGGAATCTCTAACAAGCTGTTCCACAGGGTATTCCTTAGTATAGCCATATCCACCGTAAACTTGCATGGCCTGAACGCAAACATCAAAACCACGTTCTGTACAATACGCTTTGACCACTGGCGTCAATAAGTCAATGAGGCCTTGATAATATTCTCTTTTCTCTGGGGTTTCAGCGCATACCTGATGATCAAAACACAAGGCAACATAATAGATAAAACTTCGCATTCCTTCAACATGCGATTTCATCCATAAAAGCATTCTGCGAACATCCGGGTGTTGAATAATACGAACAGCAGATGCATTAGGATTTAGCGCATCTGATATATCTCGACCTTGAATTCGCTGTTGGGCATAATTAACAGCGTATAAATAGGCGTTGGAGCCGTTATATACCCCCAACGAGCCTACTCCTAAGCGGGCTTCATTCATCATATGAAACATCACTTTCATGCCCTTATTTTCTTCACCTAAAAGCTGCCCCCGACAATTCCCTTTGCTGCCGAAACTCAGGCTACACGTAGGACTGCCATGAATTCCCATTTTTTCCTCAACGCCTGTACATACAACATCATTGGGTTCACCAAGCGATCCATCATCATTCACCCAGATTTTGGGGACAAGAAAAAGAGAAATCCCTTTTGTTCCGGCAGGAGCGCCTTCAATTCGTGCAAGTACTGGATGAATAATATTTTCAGTTAAATTATGATCTCCATTGGTGATAAAAATTTTATTTCCTGTAATTGAATACGTTCCATCTGGATTTTTTTTCGCTGAAGTAACTAGGGCACCGACATCAGAACCTGCATCAGGTTCTGTAAGTACCATTGTTCCACCCCATTTACCCGTGTAAAGATTTTTTAAAAATAATTTTTTTTGTTTGTCTGTACCATACAGTTCAATCATTTTTCCCGTGCCATGACCGGTCATTGCGTATGCTGCAAAACAAAAATCAGTGCCCATGAGATAATCAAGAGCGGCCTGAGCCACAAGATGAGGTAAGCCCTGTCCAAAAATTTCAGGATCTTCGGTCATCGCAATCCAATCACCTTCAACAAACAATTTGTAAGGACGGTGATAACATTCAGGTGCCAACACTTTTCCATTTTCATAGCGAACGCCCTGATGATCTGCTTCTTTTACATTGGGTAATATCTCTTTCTGGGCAAAATTTTTAGCTTCATTAACAATCATACTAATTGTTTTTTTGGAAAGTTCTTTGTATTTTTTATGCGTGAGTAACGTTTCAACATTCATTTGTTCAAAAAGTACAAAATCTACATCTCTTTTATCAGCAATAACTTGTGCCATACATCTTTCTCCTTTTTCATTTAATAAAATAATCAATAACTAACTAAATTAAATATATTTTTTTATAATACGTGATAG
>PDZT01000280.1 GCA_002753105.1 Deltaproteobacteria bacterium YD0425bin50
TACACTTATCCTCCGCCACAATATAACGTTCCGAATTGGGGAATGAATGCTCCGCAACCCAATGCATTGTATTAGTATTAATGTAATAAAATAAGGTGTGTAAGAATGAATAAAAATAAATATAATTTTCACGACAATCCAATAGATATTCCGAAAACCAATACATGGATATGGTTAGGGCCAGTCTCTGTGATTGCTTTTATTACTTTTTTGGCCGTGATGTATGGTGGAGTAGGAAATATGGGTGAACCGGCTGAAACTCCGGAAATGGCACTCGTTAATCAACAAACCCAAACTCAAACTGCTCCTGTAGATAATGCTCAGGATAAACCACCAGTTCAGACCCAGCAGCAACCTCAGACTGAATTACAAGGCGGACAATTGGTACATCAGGGGATTAGTTTTCCAGCAGGAATCGGTAATACCCCAATGCAGTTAATAAACAAACCGACATTTCCAGCAGGAATCGGTAATGGGCCGGATGCCCAGATGCAATTAATTAAACAAAACCAAGCGGTTCAACCTTACCTTGGTTTAAGCGTTGGAGAAGTGACAGAGGCTATAGCCGCAAAACTTAAACTTAAGCCGGGTACAGGTGTTTATGTAAAACAAGTTATCGCAGGCTCTCCAGCAGAAAAAGCGGGCATACAAAGTGGTGATGTGGTGTTAAAATGTGATCATCAGGCCATCACTGCACATGAACAAATTGGTGTCATTTTACGTTCTAAAAAACCCGGGGATGTGTTGAAACTTATTATTAATCGCGATGGTAAAACCCAGTCTTTTCACGTAAAATTAGAAAACGCACCGCAAAATTTACTTCAGGCAGCGGCAGGCCAGCAGCTCCCAACTACCCAACAGAATCCAACCCAGAATAATCCAACATGGATGGGAGCCGATATTCAAGACATTGATGCTGTAATGAAACTGCAATATCAATTACCTGATACTAAAGGCGTAATTGTTAGTTATGTAAACCCAAATTCTCCCGCACAGACATCCGGTATTCAAACCGGGGATGTGATTCAACGCTTTAATGGCACACGTATCCGAGATGTTGCCCAGTTTCAAGAACTTATCTTGAATGCGCAGCCGGGAAACCAAGTTCCAGTAATTATTCTCAGAAACGGAGAAATAGTAACAATTCCTGTTGTTTTGGGACAAAAATCACCAGAACCTGCTAAGCCTTCTTTTTTAGGCCCTGTAGATATGGCAATAGAAGGGACTTGGATCGGTATGGATGTCAGTGAATTATCGCCGGGCGATGTTTCTGCTTTAGGTCTTCCCACTGGAACGCAGGGTATTCTGGTAAATGATGTAGAAAGTCCGCCAGCATTGACGCTAGGCTTTCAAACCAACGACGTTATTATTGCTATTAATGGTGTACCCACAACAGAAATGAAAAAATTTGCAGAAGCTACGAAGAACCAAAGCAGTGCGGTGGTTGATGTGGTACGCGGTAACCGGCATATGTTTATTACCGTTCCCCCTCCCGGATATACCCGGCAGGGGACTCAAATCAATGATCCTTTAAATAAAACCTTAAAACAGGTTCAATTTACAGATCCATTATCCAGCCGCATTGCTATTATAGCTCAATCTCCGGATATTTATGCTCCGGTGTCTGGAGATACTCAAGGTTTTCCTTATGTTATTCTTGTGGATAGATCGCAATCTGCTTATGCGGTTTTGGAACCGAATCAGTACCCCAATCTGACGAATCTGATCAGTCAATATCAAATTAATGTTGTGATTTGCAGTAGTATGACAAATCAAACAGCTAAAACGCTTGCATCGCAAGGTGTATTTATTTATGCTGGCGTTATTGGAAGTGCCAATGATGCCGTGTCGTTGTATGAATCGAATCGATTAACGCCGATGAAAGGGCTTTAAAGAGGGCGTATTCAATTAGAATGAATCCATCATTGTTTATTTTTATCATTTTATTTACATTCTTACCCTCGAATGCGTTGGGCAGGACGAATTATTTAGCCCAATTGCAAGGGGACATTAGTCAAGCTATTGCTAGCATCCGACCTGCGGTAGTAAGTGTGAAGGCACTTAAAAAAAATCAGCAGGAAAAGAATGCCATGCTATGGTATGAAAGCATTGGGTCTGGATTTGTTGTTGATTCATCGGGTTATATACTGACGAATTATCATGTGGTGAAGGATGCACAGACGATTGAAGTGTTTTTTTGGCATACACCGTCATTTCCCATAATTGCAAGCATCGTAGATTCAGACCCTTCACTGGACCTTGTGTTGCTAAAGGTGAATGAGGAGACTAATTTTGTAATACCTCGATTTAGTGATTCAGATAGTTTGGAAATAGGAGACTGGGTGTTAAGTATAGGTAGTCCTTTTGGATATCAGCACAGTGTATCCTTTGGTATTATCAGTGATCTTAACCGCCAAATGCAGATAGGCGATGTTTTATATAAAGATATGATTCAAACGGATGCTGTTATTAACCAAGGTAATAGCGGTGGACCATTGGTTAATCTTCAGGGACAAATTGTCGGTGTTGGCACAGCCATTTATGCTCCGAATGGTACTTATTCAGGTATAGGATTTGCCATTCCCATTAAACGAGCCATTCATTTTTTTTCACGCGTGACTGGTGGTAAAACGCTGCAAGTAGCAGCCGTAACCACAAAAGCTAAAGAGCCTGTAAACCTGAATAAAAAGCGTCCGAATGATGCTATACACCAATCCTTTTCAGATTGTCTTGAATGTCATATTATTACACAAAAAATGGTGGTTAGTATTAATGCTCAAATGACTCATCCTGTGATTGGAAACTGTGAAGCTTGCCATATTATAGTAAAAGATAAAGTAACGAAGGGGCCAACAACTGTAGCTTTTAAAAGCCCAACCCTTCATCATATGCGAGTACAGGATCAACCATTGTCTTTAAATTTAAAACTCATTATTATTGGCGTTGTTTTGTTGAGTATGGGTATTATATGGTTTATTATAAAAAAGATGGATAAAATCGTATAATTGATTAGGAGACGTTGTGCCAGAAATTTGTAGATTTTTAGGAATGATTATAACCATCAACTATCAGGAGCATGGAATTCCTCATTTTCATGTACGTTATAATGAATATCAGGGTGTGTTTTCTATTCAGACGCTTGAATTAATGGAAGGAAGTCTTCCTAAAAAAATTATTTCGCTGGTTTTGGAATGGGCGTTTGATCACAAAAATGAACTCATGGATAATTGGAAGTTAGCTATGCAAAAACAACCTTTAAAGAAAATAGAACCTTTAGTTTAAAGAGATTAGAGTATTATGATTTGGATAACTGAGGCAGCTTATTTAAAAGACTATTTGCTTCAAATAACGTTTAATAATGGTGTAGAAAAAGTGGTAGATTTACAAAATGAATTAGACGAAGGTGTCTTTATACCGTTAAAAGACAAAGAATATTTTAAAAAATTTCATATTTCCGCAAATACAATAGAATGGGAAAATGGTGCTGATTTTGCCCCAGAATATCTCCATTCACTTGCTGAAGAGACCATAAAATAAAATGAATTCGGAAAAAATATGAAAAAAAATCCCTATTTTAAAATTGACAATATGTTGTGGCCCGGATTGATTCTGATAGCGCTGATTATTGCAGCAATATGGACAAATGCGGGTATTACTCAGAAACCGGCGATTAATTGGAATACCTCTCCGGGATTATTGATGCCTCCTCAAGCAGATACACAGCCACAGGCTTCTACGCAACCTTCCAATATGCAAACCGCTTTGATGTTACAAGAAGAAATTAGTCAGGTGATTGCTGGAATTAAGCCTTCTGTAGTGGGGGTATCCCGACTAACTAATCCAACAGAGACCGGAAATACAAATGGATTAACCTATTTAGAACCTTATTTATCTACTAAAGGGCTGATGGGTACAGGTGTGATTGTAGATAATCGAGGTTATGTGATAACGACTTTTCAGACTGTAGGAAAGGATCATATTGTTAAGATTTCTATGTTTTCTAGTGGGAACCGGGAATATGAAGCCGATGTTATGGCTGTAGATTCCCAGACTGATCTGGTCTTATTAAAAATACGATCCCAAGAAATTTTTCCAGCCTGTGTGCTTGGAAATTCAGACCTTGTGGAAGTTGGCGATATTGTATTTGCTATCGGGAGTCCTTTTGGATTTTCTCGAACTGTTACTATGGGAATTATTAGCAGTCGAAGCCGGCAATTGAATTTAAACGGCATTCAATATCCTGATATGTTCCAAACCGATGCAGCGGTAAATCAGGGAAATGATGGCGGGCCGCTGGTGGATATCAAAGGTCATGTAATCGGTATCAATATGGCTTGTTTTATGCCAGATAATCATTTTACTGGAATTGGCTTTGCTATACCGATAAATCATATTCTGGTTTTTATGAATACGAGGTAATAAGGAAAAATTGAGTATGGATCGAATTCATTATTTTTTGTTAATTTTTTTTGTAATGTTCTTTATATATGGCGTAATGACCGGAGAATTTATGGAAACATGGCGTAATGGAGTAACGCTTTGAACGGCATGTATTGGGTTAGGCTAACCCTATATCATCAAGGCATATAGATTAAGAAATGAGGGGAAAATGATAGCATAAATAATAAATAACCATGAAAAATAAAGAAACGTAATATAAAAAAATTAGTAGGGGATAAATGATGAATAAAACGTATTTTCCAATTCCAATGAAACAAGGCGGTATTTTTTTAGGTATCGTTGTAGGGACAGGGATCGTTATCACAACGCTGTTTGGCTTTATGTTTGGGTTTGATACGTGGCAGCAGAATATGCAAACCGCAGCAGCATTAATGACAGCAGCTTCAGTAACGCCAGTAGCACCATCAATGCAAATTCCAGTTCCGAATTCGGCTGGACAATTTTTATGTCCCATCCATGGTTCTGTGGGATTACCTGTTTTTGATGCAATTGGCAATCCACATTGTCCGCTTTGTGGTCAGCTTATGAATTTTAACTGTCTCAATACGAATAATCTGACATTGGCAGTGGCAGGGGGCGGGTGAGTGCCACCCACAACGGGACCAGGTGGTCAACAAGGAATAGTAGAAGCAGCAGGAGGTGGTTGAGTGCCGCCAACGATGGGCCCGGGGGGCCGACAAGGAATAGTAGCAGCGGTTGGAGGCGGGTGACTGCCACCCACTATGGGGCCGGGTGGCCAGCAAGGCTTGTTTCGCTAATTTTTTGAAGTGAGAAAGTGATAAAATGCTTTTATCCAAATTTAGACAGTTCATCCAGGTATGCAGTGCTATTCTTGTCAATTGCTATGTGGATGTTGTAACAACAAAAACCATCAATACAGGAATACAAAAAGGAATTTGCGTTCCCTTTTTAAACTGCTATGCTTGTCCTTCAGCAGTATTTTCCTGTCCAATTGGAACATTA
>PDZT01000281.1 GCA_002753105.1 Deltaproteobacteria bacterium YD0425bin50
CGAATTCGTTTTAGCGCTTGCTGGCCATCCATGTCTGGCATCATGATATCCATACAGATTAAATCATAGGGTTGTTTCTGATCCCATCCTAAAATAAAAGCTTCAATCGCTTCTTCACCATTCACGACAACATCACAGTCTCCATAGGGTGAAAGAAAATCTTTTACAATACGCCTTGCCTTAAAATCATCATCCACTATTAATATCTTCAACTCTTCACCTCATGAGTTCCAAAATCATTTATGACTTCTTGTAATTCATCAATTGCTTTTTCAATTTCCCGGACCTTTATTGCATACATTGACATATCCTCTTTACGTACAACGAGTTGCAGACCAAACAATTGTCTTGCTAATTGATCTGCGCCCATGAGTTTAGCTTCATCCTTTAATCTTGTCAGTGCTTTGTCTAAATGCAAGGATGTTTGATTATTGAGTATTGGCCCTAATCCTCTGACAATTGATCTCAATTCTTTTAAAAATGACTTCATAGACAGTTGTGCTTTTTCATAACTGCCATCAAATCGACCAATCAGCACTTCCGTATTGATTGATGATCTTGTTGTAATCGCTTCAAGTTGAGATATATTCACTTGATCCACGATATTCTTTTTTCTATGACCAGATATAGCATCATTGATGACAGAAAGCAATTGATCTAATTCAAATGGTTTCGCAATATAACCATTGATACCGGCTTGTTTACAGGCATTTTGAACATCATTAAATACCTGTCCAGTAACTGCAATAATCGGAATATCACGAATACGATCAATAGAATGAGACCGAATGGCTTTTGCAAACGAAAAACCATCTACTCCCGGCATGGTTAAATCTGATAATACAAGGTTAATATCAGATTTCTTTTCTAATAATTCAAGCGCAGATTCTGCATTATCGCTTACATATACCTGATACTTACGGAATTGAAGCATTTGTTGAATTATGGACTGAGTCATCTTATCATCTTCGACCAATAGAATCGTTTGTGCGGATGGATTTATCGGATGAGTTAATTTAGTGGATTTTGCTTCAGTAACCTGCTGTACTGCTTCAGCTTCAGATCGGTCAAGCATTACAGTAAAGTGAAATGTACTTCCTTTGCCAACCTCACTGTCTAACCATATACGTCCATTAAACAAACTGACGAGTTTACTGCAAATACTTAATCCAAGTCCTGTTCCACCAAATTTTCGAGTGATAGATCCATCACCCTGACTAAAGGATTCAAATACCCGATCCATGACATCCTTAGCAATCCCAATTCCTGTATCACTAACAGAAAAATGCAGACAAGCTTTAGTATCAATAGAATCTGTATGACAGGTGCATTGTACAAAAACACGGCCTTTTTCAGTAAATTTGATCGCATTTTCTATAAGATTCAAAAGGATTTGGCGTAGTCTATTTGGATCACCTTTCAGATTTTCCGGTACATCATGGTCAATTTTATAGGCAAGTTGAATGTCTTTTTCTGTTGCACGAAACTGAATAGATTCGATGATCGATTCTAAAATTTTTTTTATGTTAAATGAAATGTTTTCTAAATTTAATTTACCAGCTTCAATTTTTGATAAGTCGAGAATATCATTTAACAATTTCAACATGATATCTGCAGAATCTTTAGCCATTGCTAAATATTCATGCTGTTTAGAGGTTAAGCCAGTATCCAGTGTTAAACGAATTAATCCAATAATATTATGCATGGGATTACGGATTTCATGACTCATATTGGCAAGGAATTCACTTTTTAAACGACTTGCGGCTTCTGCTTTTTGCTGTGCTTGCCGCAATTCATTTTCAATCCGCTTGCGATTCGTAATATCCTGAAGTGTTCCGACCATACGCATAGGAACACCATTGGCATCTAAAATAACCTGAGCCTGTGAATTAATAATTCGCTCTGATTCATCCGCAAGAATAACCCGATAATCGATATTAAAGGCTGCGCCACTAATCAGGGCCTGATCCACCCGCATCATCAAAGCGGGTCTGTCTTCTGGATGAACTCTGCGTAAGAAAGTTTCATACGTTGATGAATAATTGATTGCATCTAACTCAAAAATGACAGACACAGCATCTGACCACCACAGTTCGTTTTTAATGATATCCCAGTCCCAGTTTCCCATTCGAGCGACCCGCTGAGCCTTATTAAGACTGTCTTGTACGCGTAATAAGCGTTGTTCAATGAGCTTTCTTGAATGGACTAAACGAATAAAATACCAATAAATTGGAATTAACAAGATATGAATTACAAGAAATATATAGTGCCAAACATCATTATAGATTGTATTAGAATGAAGTTCGTTGAAAAAAACGAGTTCTAACATTACAACGATTGGAACACATGCATAAATAAAAAAATAATGAAATATCAGCTTCAGCCTATAAAAAAAATTGTGATTGGGTGTTGTCATCATCTTTTTTTCGCACAATTAGGTTTGAAAGTGTTCAACAAGTTTGGTTAACTCTTCAGCCAACTGATTCAGTTCTAATGCGCTCATACTTACAAAAGAACTGCTGTTTGACATCTCAGACGCAACCTGATTCAACGTGTTAGTGTGGTTTGTGATATCCTTGACCACTAAAGATGTTTCCGAAATTTTAGTGGCGATTTCCTGTGTATCATTTGTTTGTTCTGCGAGTTCTTGAGCAATGATTGTAACAAGTGAGTTCACATTATAAATGACCTGTGAAATGTGTTCGATATCGTTCATGGAAATATGCACGGTTGTTTGAATGGTATGAATTTTCTTTTTGATATCTTCAGTTGCATGTGCAGTTTGTCTGGCGAGGTCTTTAATTTCATTGGCAACAACAGCAAAGCCTTTACCCGATTCACCTGCACGAGCGGCTTCAATGGTCGCATTTAAAGCAAGCAGCTTTGTCTTTTCAGAAATTTTCGTAATGGTTTCTGTAATTTCTCCGATTTGTTGGGCGGCATTGCCAAGTTCATTCATTCGCTCGCTGGTTTTTTTAGAATGAGATACGCCTTCATGACTGACTGCCATCGCTTTTTCTGATTTTTTTTCAGTATCCATAATACGATCATTCATATCAATAATAGCGTTTGCAATCGAGTTAATATTGTCCGATGTGTCCTTCATGGCTTTTGAAACAGAGTTTGTCTCTTGTGACGTTTCTTCTGCGCCTTGTGACATTTGTACAGATATCTTGGAAAGCCTGTTTGCTGACTCATTGAGTGAGGTTGATTTATGGTTCAGATGTTGAATGTGATCTTGTAAATTCGCAACAAACATATTAAACGATTTGGCAACGGATTCAAACTCATCTTTTGTGTTTTCAGGTACTCGTTTGTCCAATTTCCCTTGGGTTAACTCAATCATCACGCTAACTAAACGCTCGATGGCTGATGATATATATCGATGTGAAAAAAATACAGACAATGGCAATACTAAAATCATGCAACCCACAGATATAATGACCAGAAACGTAAACAAATCCTGAGTTGTTGACTTGGCATGTTCCTGTGATAGACAAATGGACAGCGCGCTTCCTGAAGTTAAGCCAAGCGTTGCTTGTAAATAGGTATCCTTTCCAATTTTTATTTCATTATAATATACTTTTTTTTGTGCGATACTATCGTTAGCAATTGCGATATCTATTTTTTCACCTTTATACACGTTGTATTCTAAAAAATTACCTATACTTAACTGATCATTAATAAAAATATTCACCTTCATATCAGTTAAGTGGTGAATACGTTGAATGAACTGCTCATCGAGTGTTTTCTTCATAGATAGTACAGCAATCTGTTTGGGTTCCATTTTGTCTGTAGTTTTATTATATTCCATAGAGAATACGGGAACTGAAATCGTACTACATACATCCATTTTTAGGGATTCAAACGAATAGGTTTCTTTCGTGGGTACATTCTCTCCATAATTTGTTGCTATATCAGAGAAGTCTTGTGTCGAATGCCATTCTACCCCATCAATAGAAGTATCCGTCTTGAATTCTCCAATTTCTATGGTTTGATTCGTTGTGTATCCAACTACCTGCTTGTCTTTTTCATTGATTAAAAATAAAAGTAAATGCCCATTCATTCCATATACAGCAATTTTCCAGATATTACCCGATGCTCTGACTTTATAAAAAGTATTTAAAATTTCCATAATAGAAACTTTTGTAAAAGCGATCATTTCAGGAGTATGGTTATCTGAAACGAATTTTATTTTACTGCCCATATTATCATTATTGACCATATGCTTGGCATCATCTAACAGTTTTTCAAGAATCGATACAAGAATCTCTCTGCTAATATTAATGCTTTGGTTCAGTAGATGATCAGCATGACCTTGGCTCTGTTTAGCAATAATAAAATAGGTCGTTGTAGAAAAAAAAAACATACAACACGCAATTATCGCCATTGCTCCAAAAGTTAATCGTTTGCTAATTTTCATTTTGGTATCGATATCAGTATTACAGTAGATCAGTTGTTAGGCGAATTGTATAAGAAAATTTCGTAAAATTTCATTGAGTGGTTCTGGTTTTTCAATAGGAATCAAGTGCCCTGAATTCATGACTTCTGCCCGTTTGGCAAGAGGAATCGTATCAACAAGGAAGTCAGCATATTTTTTGGGTGTTAAGGAGTCAGAGTCTGCTGTAACCACAAGAACTGGGACACGGATATGTTGAATTTGAGTTCGGACATCAAACACATCACACGCATGAAAATCTCCTAATACGACATGTTGATCAGTAGTTGAAATTTCTTTGAAAAAAGCTTGAATTGATGGTTGTTGTTGGGATATTCCTGATACAACCATCATGTTAAGCATTTGAAGAAAACCTGAATAATCTTTTTCAATAGTTTCAAGAATGATGGGCATCACTTTCAGTCGTGCGCCGGTGCTGATCAAGATGCCTGCAGGATAGGTCTTTGGGGTTTTGTTACGGTCATTTAATAAAAGCTGCTGAACAATAGCCCCACCCATACTTAATCCACAGAGAACTGGTTTGGTTATGTTTAATTTATGAATACATTGTTCAACAATTGCTGAGTATCCTTCAATGGATTGTTCACCCGGCCCAGCGCTATGTCCATGCCCCGGCAAATCAATAGCGATAGTATTCGCGATATCAGATAGGGCATCGACTTGATGATTCCAGATTATGCCCGATAAACTCGCTCCATGAAGAAAAATAAGAGTTTGTTTGTCTGGGTCGAGCGGCCATCTACCCGTTAAAAAAGAAATGTTTTGAATTTGGTGACGTTCCATGAATTATCCCTCCGGGTGCTGTAAACTGTTCATTTTCAGAATAAACGCAATAGTGTTTTAAAAATCAATATTTAGCTTACATAAACAGGCATTGTCAATTGAATATCTAAACAACACAAACTACAGATTTTCAGAATTTCGATTTTCGATTTTCGATTTGTCTGAAAAG
>PDZT01000282.1 GCA_002753105.1 Deltaproteobacteria bacterium YD0425bin50
AGACCTTACCCATTTTTTATAACCATCAATACTTACCTTAAAATTTTTCATCTCTGAAATTTTTTTAATGTCACTTTCATTAATTGCGATTTTTATGTTATATATTCCTCCTACAATCCAATTCCCATATTGAATGATAGAAGAAATAGTATCTTGTGTTATCAACCCACTCGGATCCACCCCCATAACCGGATTCCCCTGCACATATGCATACAAATTCAGACTCTGCGGATTAGTCACACTACCCCATTTCTTATCTTGGCTGATAAACCGCATCATATCAGGATGATAGAAACGGGCGCGCATGAAGTACAACCCATTATCTTCTGCCATAATGCCGAAATTACCATTGTATTTAAACGGATTGTCAACGGTTTCCAGTTCGTTCACTTTACCATAAGGCGTGTATGCATACTGATTTACCATGTTTTGATTTGCATCCGTCATGGCGATGGTATTTCCCGTAGGATCATAGTGATAGGTATAATAACTGCCGTCCGGCGTAATTCTGCTGAGCAGTCCTGATGCGCCGTAAACAAAATAATCCTGTGCATTTCCGGCACTATCGGTGCGAGCTAAAATATTGGGCAATGCGCTGTTGTCTAACACATAACGGGTTTCTACGCCGTTCTTTTTCATGGCAATCAGATTCTGATCACCTGAATAGGTATAAGTATAAGTATTGGTTCCATCTGACCATAATTCCAAGCGGTCATTGAAATTATACCCATACTGAATGGTCTTATCTGCATGTTTTTCCTCATGTAAATTACCGTTTACATTGTAGTCAAAGGTAACGCCCGGCATGGTTTTCAGCCGGTTGAGCTGATCGTATGTATAGTCTGCGCTTAACGTAGAAACCGGCGGCATGAGCGGTTCTGTAACCGTTCCGTTATCGCGGTTTCCATTGTCGTCTATATAATAGCTATACTGTGAAATCACATTGCCGCTTGACCGTAGATTGCTATAATTCGTCATGCGTCCAGCATTATCATAGCTTAATGTCACATACGTCGCGTTTCCATGCAGAATTTGTTTCACCTGACTTAACGCATTGTATTCATACCGGGTAACATGCCCCATCCAATCACTTACAGACGCCATCCGATTCACAACATCATAATCATACCCTACTATTTTGTTTCCCGGATATGTGACTGCTGTAAGATTGTCTTCACCGTCATACGCATAGCCTACCGCTTGTCCAAATCCATCGGTTTTAGATGTCATACGGTTTAATTCATCATAAGCATAACTTGTGGTCTTGCTGTTAGATTGCATAGCCTCTGTCATGGTTTTCGCATTGCCATTGTCGTCATACGTGAACGATTCAGAACGATCAACTGATTCATAATTATACGCGTAGGAAACTTTCTTGAGCCGGTTTAACGGATAGTATTCATAACTCATGGCATACGTTCCGGGATTCTCATAGTAAACCAGATTGCCGTTACCGTCATAATTATACAGCCAAGACTTGCCGTCAAGGTCAGTGCGTTTGACCAAGCGGTTTAAGGCATCATACTGGTACGAGGTTTTGTTTGTTTTTGGATCCAAAACCTCAATGATGTTGCCATTAGAATCGTATTTAACTTCGGTTATTTTCTTATTATTCGCATCAATCACTTTGGTAACTCTTCCTAAATCATCATACTCAAATTCCGTGATGTTGCCTCTGGGGTCTTGAGTTGTTTTTAACCATCCCTTAGTCTCGTAATACGTGTAGTTAGTTTTTAAAACACGGCCATCGCCCGGCAGCATTATGTCATAAATCTTGCGGTCGAGACTATCATACGCATACTGAATACTTTTTTGTACAGTTCCAGCACTATCCCTGTAGGTGATACTTTCTACATTGTTGTTTTTGTCATAGATGTATTCAACATATTCCCTTAACGGATTGTATGTTTTACTGACGCGGCCTAACGTATCATACTCGGTTTCACTTGTGTTTTGGCGGGTATTGGTTACTTTAACCAAACGGTTTAATCCGTCATATTCATAAATGGTTTCATAAGTTTTTGCATTGATAGTGCCGATGTTCACTTTTTCAATTGTTTTCCAGAGAAGATTAGCTGTATTGTATTGGTATTCTGTAGCATTTAGGCGTTTATCCGTAACCTTAATCAGATTCCCGCTGTCATCATAATTAAACTGCACGTATTTACTATATGGATCAGTGATTTTAGTCACCTGATCATTAGCATTGTATTCATACGTCATCACATCATTATTTCTGTCTTTAACGGTCTGGACTCTACCCATAGCATCATACGTGTAAACAATGGCATAATTATGATTAAACGTCCAGTTGCTATCCAGAACAGCGCTAAACGTATCTTTAATCTGCTTCAGGTAATAATTTTCATATTCATAAATTGTTTTATGACCGCGAGGGTCTGTTACCTGCGTGATTTGACCTTTATCATTGTAAGTAAACTGCGTTTTATTAGTCAAAGGATTTGTAATACTTTCCAGATTCTTTTTATCTGTCCCATAATTCAACGTGTACGGTTGGGTGATTCCGGGAAGACTCATGCTTTCCACCAAGTTTTGATTGGTCTGATTTCGGTTTTCATACCATCCTAACTGGGTTTTTCTGTTCAGCGGGTCTTCAATCGTGCTGGTATTTCCGAAACCGGGCTGATTATAACTGAGTTTGGTCTGATAGCCTTTAGGATTGGTGGTATCTTCAATCAATGACGCATCCTGACTGTGCTGAATGGTTTGTTTATGCGTAAGCTTGACTTCCTGATTGTCATTATTGCTGACTTTCGTAACCATCTGCTTAATCGGATCAATGTGATAATACAGAGTAGTGTTTTCAGGATCAATCACCGTGGTTAAGCTGCTCGCATAATCCATTTTCCATAATTTACCGCTGATTTTTCCTAAAGCATCCTTTTGCGTCAAAACGCGTGCATTATCATCATACGTGTTGGTCAACAGGATATTTCCGAGCGGATCGATAATTTCATATAACAATTTCGCATTGCCGTAGGCTGCATACGTATATTGCCATGGTTTACCATTTCGGTCTATGAACTTGTTTAATTGCTGATCGGCATTATACTCATAAGACACTGATCTGCCAAGTCCATCGGATACGGTTTTTAGCAGTCCAGCAGTATCGTAAGTCAGTGTCATGGTTCTGCCGCGCGTGTCCAGAATTGTTGATAGTTTTCCTGAACTATCATAGTTAAGTGTTAGCTTATTGTTATTTATATCTGTGATGGATTTAATTTTCCAGCTATCAACCACGTATTCAAAATAATACTGAGACGCGCTTTTATCCCATATCGTAAAGGTCTGGTTCGTGAAATTTTCAACCACCACGCCAAACGCTCCCGTCGTCATGGCAGACCATTGACCCAAACCATCTTGAGTCGCTGTAAATGCAAAGCGTTCCCAATGTCCATCCGGCATAGCAACATACAAACGCCGGCCGATTTGCTTTTAAATAACCGGTAACTAAACATGTGATTCCAGCCGCCTTTTCCCATGGTATTTGTACTGTTGTAGCCCAAAGAATTATAGCGTCTTGCCCAAGCAAACGGCAAACCCAATCCTTCAAGGCTCATGTCCACAGTTTCATAATACAAATTTCCGCTAACCGCATTTACACCATAGGCTGTGGTTTTACTGCCAGAACCATTCGCTTCCGGGTCTCCGTACCGAGCGGCTTTATAAGTCAGAATATGTTCAATATCCACTAAGGTATTGCCTTCAGAATCCAACGTTGCCACTAACGTTGGATACACATCTTCTACAGGGTATTGCTGATGAATACTGGCGTCTGTTGAAAAACGGGCATCATATTCTACACGATTGCTTGGCGCTGTAGGATCATCTACGCAAAGTTTATTGTCATAATTTCCCGTTGCTGGATTAAGGCAGTCATAATTAAACCCATACCATGTTTGGCTGACACTGGAAGCGCCATTAGGTTGATAACTCAGGGTTCGGTTTGTATTTTCTACTGCTGGAATCGGAAGCGTAAACTCGGAATGTGTAATCACAGCCGAAGCGGTTGTAGAAGCTGTGGAAATCGTAATGAGTTCGCTATAGCCAACTTCGTTATTCGTGTTAATGGCTTGCACCTGAAGCGTTACCGGCATTCCGGGAGAAATAAGCTGTTCCCACGGAGCGGTTACAGGAGCGCCGCCTGTTACACGCCACACAACCTGCGACAGCGCAAAGCGTCCGCTGGTTGTCTTTTCAATCGATCCGTAACAAACCTCTGAACCATTAGCGAGCAGCTTGAGTTCTTTTATTTCAGGGCAGGTTTCACAATCTACAGATTTAAACGCAGTACCCATTAACCCAAAATCACCTTTGAGTTTATCACCGCTTCGTGGAAAAATCAGCTTAACAAAAGGCTTTGTGGGTTCAGTTTCTGACGCGCCTTTCTTGATGAAATTCACTTCGCTGACACCATAACTGCTATTTTGCATGATTTGTACTTCGCGGTAGCACTGGATTGAGCCATCTTTCATGTAATGCGGGTAGTAATCTATGATTTGAGGTGGCGTAACTTTGTAAATTCCACCGGCAAGGTTTGTAAATTGATATGCGCCATTGGCATCGGTTGTTTTGGAATCAGTGGCAGCGCCTGACAGCGTTACGGTTTCACCGGAAATACCAGCGCCGTTTGCGTCTGTGACTTTGCCGGAGATGGCTAGGGTTGTAGAAGTGGTGGATTCGGTGTAGAGTTGCTGGATTTCAGATTCGGATAGGGCGCGGTTGTAGATGCGGATGTCGTCGACGTTGCCGGAAAGATAAGATGATAGGTTAGAAAAACGTCCTATTTGAACATTCTTACCATAGTTTTTCATCACTCCACTATTTGAACTATAATTTATCATGTTTCCATTAACATAGAATTTTAAATAAGAACCATCGTATGTTGCAACGATATGGTACCATTTATCTAACTCGTAAAAATTTGTTGTTGTTTGTATAAAGATATGCTGATCGTTAATGGCAACAGACGTTTGGTATATACTTGGTCTATCCGTATATTGATTACCGGTCACGCCAAGATGATATTGATAATATGGAGTAACATGAGAAGTATAACCTTTATCTATGATAGGATCATTACCGCTTCCTGAAAATGCAACAGTAGCTTTATACCATGCCGATAGAGTGATTTGATTTGAAGGATTTAAACTCGGCGAGTCAGTTATTTCAATATAATCATCTACCCCATCAAAACTATACGCACTATTCACATTCCCAAACCGATCCGTTGTCCGCGTCGCCCCATTCACCGTACCATTATTTCCATTCCCGCTTGCATCATTGGCATTGCCATTGAACGGGTAATAGGCTACGAGGCCTGAGGTTAAGTTTGGCTTTTCTTGATTGTAAATTTGTTGAACTTCGGAGTCGGAAAGGTCGCGGTT
>PDZT01000283.1 GCA_002753105.1 Deltaproteobacteria bacterium YD0425bin50
TCAAAATTGAAAAGGCCTTGTGAACGGGTCATGCGTGAAATGGATCAGATCATTGAAGGTAGGCGAGGCTATATCCCGATAACTAGCCGAGATGGAGATGAGATGTTTACACAATTGCTTATGAGAATAAATGTATTTATTAGCAGGGCTTCTGCGAATGAATCAAAGAAGTGATCAGATTCAATACTTAATGATTAGAATATGCAAAAAAAAATGAATAAAGAAACCTGCTTAAAATTAAGCCTTACAACGCTGAGTTTATCAATGATTATCTGGGCTTTATTTTTTTTAGTTGTATCCTTTTATCGATTTATTACATCATTAAATATAACCATTCTTGATTCCAATTATTCCTATTCAGAATCTTACATTGAAAACTCACCAAACGTTATGTTAAAATTAAGTTTAATTGGTACAATTACAGGTCTATCACAGGAACCAATTGCAATTATTAAACATTTAGATAGCGGAACACCTGAATTTTATAAAGTAGGTAATATGATTGAAGGTTTTGAACTTAAGTCAATTTTTAGAAAACATGTTATCTTGGTATCTAACAATCAAAACTATATTTTACCTTTAAACGATGCAAACACGATGTCGAATAAAAATCCCTAACTTATATAACTTATATACTGAAATTATTGGAGATAAAAATCATGAAAATTACATTAAGCTTTGATGTTAATGCTGAAGAAGTTACAAAAATGCTAGTGATGCCATTAGAAACAATTCGCGTTACTACAAAAAAAAAAGCGGATGTCCAAAAAAAAGAAGAACCGATAATCACTGCTGAAGAAGAACCGATAATCAGTAAATCTGCCGAAGTCGAAATCGAATCATTTATGGATTTCGTCATTCCTAAAACTGTTCAATTAGGAAAGAGAATCATTGAACGGGTACTTCATACCATTGAAAATGATATCACTCCAAATGAATCAACAAAGACAACTGAATCAGATGAACCTGTTGATAATAATTGATGGATTGATTGCTTCTTGGTCATGAATAGCCTAACCTATGAATGCAACGAGTTTATTTATCAGGAATATCATGATATTCATATAAAGATTTCCCTGAACAAGCAAGGGGAACGCAATCATATCAAGGTCGGCTATCCGGTAAGATATGGATGTTTTCATGAAATTCAAACCGATGAATATCTTTTTCAATTCAATTTGAATGGGGAAATAAAATATATTCAGGGAATAAAACATTCATGGCCACAAGGTGAATGGCTCAAGCGCACCATTGGAAATGACTGGATTTACTATTCATCAGGTGGATATAATGGTGTATATGATCTTATTGGTGAATATTATGCGCCCTGTTTTACATATCCATCGAACGGAATTATTGGAGGGTTTCCATTTGAAAACCAAACTACCCTACAGGCATTAAAAGCTTGGGAAACCTTACCAGAACGCATTCATCATAATCTGCATAACACTCATATTCCCCACAATGTTTTTCAATTGCTTAATCAGATAATCGAACAAACCCCCCACCTATTAGAAAAAAAAGCAGCACAATTTCATGAATTGGTTACTCATATTAGTGTCTTACCACCCGATACGCGCCATGTGGATTATGATGTTATTCCAATCATGATAGCCGATGGTTGTCTGTATAATTGTGGTTTTTGCAAAGTAAAATCCAATAAATCATTTAGGCAGAGAACTCAATCCAATATCGATGATCAGATATTCAGATTAAAAGACCTGTATGCAGATGATCTCGTCAATTATAATTCTGTATTTTTAGGTCAGCATGATGCGATGTTCGCAGATATCGATTTAATTGATTATACGGCTAGAAAAGCGTACTCTGTTTTTAACTTTGCAAATTCAAATTTTCGTAACGCTTATTTGTTCCTTTTTGGGAGTGTAGATGCTCTGTTGCGTGCAGATAAACAATTCTTTGATACACTTGCCAAATTACCCTATTATGTATATATCAATATTGGATTTGAATCTGTTGATCAGGATACGCTTTTGTATATTAAAAAACCATTAAAAACCAACAATGTCCGTTTGGCATTTCATCAGATGCTTGCCGTAAATAAAACATATCCTACCATTGAAATAACGGCTAATTTTGTGATTGGCGATATGTTACCTCAAACTCATAAACCGACTATGTTGACATTATTACATGATGATGTAGGTCATCATTATACTAAAGGGTGTATTTATCTATCTCCCCTTGAAACTCAAGGCAACCGGAGACAAATGCACATGGATTTTTATAAACTCAAAAGCAGCAGTCGTTTACCGACTTATCTCTATATTATTCAACAACTTTAAAAAATAAGAGGAAAACAGTATGTCTTTACAGATGAGAGACTTAAATGAATCGAATGAGTTTTTAAAATTACTTTTTGATAATATTACATCAGGAATATTCTTGGTGGATAAGGATGTCAGAATCCAGAATTTTAACAATTCCTTTATGGCGTTGTTTCAACAGCCTGAAGAAAAAATTTTGGGTCAGCGGTGCGGTAATGCCATGGGTTGCGTGTTTGCTGTTGAGGAACAGAAAGAATGCGGGACGACTTCTCACTGTTCAACCTGTCAACTTAGGCAATCCCTTATAGAAAGTTTTACCAAAATTGTTCCCATATATCGGGCAAAACTCACAAGGGAGTTTTACATTAAAGGTGAAAAAACACTGAAGTATTTTCAATATACTGCTAAGTATATTATGTATAATCAAGAACAAATGGTACTTGTAATTGTTGATGACATCACAGAAATTGAAACTCAGAAAATTTTGGTTGAAAACCGGAATAAATTTATTCAAAAAGTGTTTGGCCGGTATCTTTCTGAAGATGTTGTAACAACGCTTTTGGACAATCCCGAAGGATTGAATTTCTCAGGTGAAAAGCGTCGAATTACGATCATGATGACTGATTTACGAGGATTTACCTCGTTATCTGAACAGCTTTCGCCAGAAAAAGTAGTGGGTATCATCAATAATTACTTGGAATATATGACTGAAATTATCCTGAGATATAAAGGCACGATTATTGAGTTTATTGGAGATGCAATTCTTGCTTTATTTGGTGCGCCTATGGTTCAAGATGATCATGCTCAAAGGGCTATTGCCTGTTCTATTGAGATGCAGCAAGCCATGAAAAGTGTAAATGAAAAAAATCGAAGCCAAAATTTACCTGAAGTGGAGATGGGTATTGGTCTGAATACAGGCGAAGTGGTTATTGGCAATATTGGTTCAGAACAAAGGGCAAAATATGCTGTGGTCGGTAGTAATGTGAATCTGACCTCAAGAATTGAATCTTATACTATTGGCGGCCAAATCTTAATTTCTGAAAATACAAAAAAAGATGCTGAACATATTGTATTCATTAATGACGAAATGCCCGTTCAACCCAAAGGCGTAAAATATCCTATAACGATATATGACGTTGGAGGTATTGGAGGACAATATAACCTTTATCTTTCAGATACAAACAGCAAGGATCTTCAAGTCATTTCCAAGGTCATTCCCATCGAGTTTTTGATTCTTGAAGGAAAAGATGCCGGAGGACAAGCCAAAAAAGGCAGTATCTTAAAGGTATCCAAAAAACAAATTGAAATCAGAACTGATATCGAATTAAAAAAATTTTCAAATCTAAAATTTAAGTTTTTATCTAATGAGGGAAAAGATATTTCAGGAGATATTTATGGTAAAGTAATTGACCAATTTGACAATAATGGTCGTACTGTGTTGATTCATTTTACATCGATGCCATCCAAAGCCCAATCATTTTTGAATGGTGTTCTTGCAATCTGTTAATTGGTTTATGTAATACAAGGAAATACAAGGAAAATATTCATGAAACTTACTGATGTTCAAACCCAAGCGGTTGAATATATTGGTTCTCCAACTTTGGTGGTAGCCGGAGCTGGTTCTGGTAAAACCCGAACGTTAACGTCAAAAATTGCCTATCTTATTGAAAAAGGATATACGCCGGAGCGTATTCTTGCCATTACATTTACAAATAAGGCTGCGGATGAGATGAAAAGCCGCTTACTTTTGCTTACTGGATTTACAGCGAATCGTTTTCCATGGGTACGTACCTATCATTCAGCCTGTTTTCAACTCTTAAAAAGACACTGTACCCGAATCGGTTATCAAAATCCTATTCAGGTTTTTGCAAGCTATCAACAGGAAAAAGTTATTAAAGATATCGTTGTCAATAAACTTCAATTTGATAAAAAGTTTGTTCCTTCAGTGTTAAACCAGATTTCCAATGCGAAAAACAGTGCCAATCCAGAAGGCTATTTTACAGCTATACCCACAGTTGGCGCTATACGTCTTGGAGAAGTATATCAACTTTATGAACAGGCGTTAAAAAACCAGAATGCCGTTGATTTTGATAATATTTTATTGTTAGCACGTAATTTATTAAGAGATTTTCCGGATATTCGTGAAAAATATCAAACCTACTTTCAGTACATCCTGTGTGATGAATATCAGGATACCAATGATTTAAACGAAGAAATTACACGGCTTCTTGTGAATAATGGGAATTTATTTGTGGTAGGTGATGACTGGCAGTCTATCTATTCGTTTAGGATGAGTAATGTCAGACATTTTTTATCGTTTGAAAAAACCTATCCAAATGCAAAGATATTTCACTTGGAACAAAATTTTCGTTCTGCAAATCATATTGTTACTATTGCAAATCAACTGATTTCGAATAACCGCCATAAAATGGATAAAAATTGTTTTTCAACCATTGATGGCGGTACAATACAACTGAAAGAATTTTATTCAGACAAAGATGAGGCAAGCTGGGTTACACGACAAGTGAATAAATTTATTCTTGATGGTATTCCTCCGGGTAAAATTGCCATTCTTTTTCGAACACGGTTTTGTTCATTAGCTTTTGAACAATGTCTGAGATCGATGAATATTCGATATCGTATGCAAGGTGGTCAAAGTTTTTTTGAACGAAGAGAAATTCTGGACTTACATGGGTATTTATCAGCATCCGTATTTCCAAAAGATGATATTTCATTTGAACGGATTTTAAATATTCCAAGACGCGGCATTGGCCAAAAAATGATTGAAAAACTTTACACGAACCGAAACACAGGTGAAAGTTTACAAGAAGCAACTCGAAGAGCCGTACACCAAAAAATGTTATCTCCCAAAATCACCCAAGAAATACATGGAGTATTACAATTATTAGATCAGATAAGAACTCTACAGCCAAATATAGCAATTGAAACCGTAATTAATGCAGTAAACTTCATGGATCATGTAAAGACATATGCAAAAAATGATGAAATGGACTTTATCTCGAGACAAGAAAATATTGACCAACTCATTTATGCAGCATCAGAAAAAAATTCAATTGAAGAA
>PDZT01000284.1 GCA_002753105.1 Deltaproteobacteria bacterium YD0425bin50
TGTTTTCTTTTCTGGTTCAACTCGCAGGAAAAGCAGGTATTAAGGAAAATATCAGTTATATGAAACCCTCTTCAGATGAAAAAGATGAAGGGCCATATAAACTGACAAAAGTAGAAATGAAGCTGCAATCCATTCGATTAGATCAGTTAACTCAGTTTTTATATACTGTTGAAATTTCAGCCAATTTGGTGTATGTAAAGCGTCTTTCAATTGTAAAGACAACAAATCAGGCTGGCTTGCTTGATGTTATACTTCAGGTGGAAACACTTGTCACAGCATAAAACGAATTGCATAAAACATAAATGAATCAAAAACTAAAACTGACATTATATCTAGGTTATTTTATTGGAATAACTGTCTTTTTTATGTATTATCTGTTCCCTTCGGATAAGGTAAAAACATATATTGAAAGTATGATCAATGAACGGAATTTGAATATTCAAATTCAAATTCAACGATTAGACCTGCGGTTTCCATTTGGAGTAACGTTTTATGGGTTGAATCTTTTTAAAGAAGGGAACTTATTTTATGAATTTGACAAAATCAATATTGCGGCTGACCTGTTTTCATTCTTTAGTAAAAGCCGTAAGATATATGTGAAAGGTATCTCTTATGGTGGTAATACATCCATCATTTTTGTTGTTAAAGGCAACGTAACCCAACCCCAGCTATCATGTGATGTGATGTTACATGATCTTCGTATTGGTGATATCCCTTTTATCAAATCGATACCTAATTTTTCATTATCAGGTATATTAAGTGGAAACGTGACATTTTATGTTGATTTCTTAACGAAAGAAGCTAAAAAAGAGGCTCGGGCTGAAATCTATATTCAATCTCCTCAGATTCAAGTAAACTTACCTGTTCTTCAGGAAAAAGTATTTGACTTTTTTCAAATTGACATCAACCTCAATTTGATAGATGATAACAAGATGAATATGAAAAAATGTGTTTTCAAAGGGACGCAATTCGATGGTTATACGTCTGGCAATTTTATTTTGAAACAGCCGATTCAAAAAAGTGATGTAAATATATCAGGACAATTACAAATACATGATAAATTCTGGGAAGAACTCAATCAGGTATTCCCTATGGATGAGATATATAAATCTGGTTTAAGGAAACATCAAATTCCTTTCCGACTCAAAGGTGAAATAGATAATCCGGATATTTCGTTCAGGTAAAAATAGTTAGAGTTGAACAATAATGAAATACACGTTTACTGGGATTAATTTGGGAATGATCACACTGCTGATTGGTTTAAGTATTAAAACCGGTTATCTGATGTTATTCATGCAAATAGATACGCGTTATTATCAAAAAGGAACCCATAAAGCGGCACAGAATCAGCCCATATTTCAGTCTTACCAACCTTTTTCTGCTTATCAATCGATTGTTGACCGCAATATTTTTTTAACTAATACTCAGGCCGATCCGTCACAAACAGATACTGCACAAAAGAGTGTTTCACAAGAAACAGCATTATCTCTCGATACGCTTAAAGTAACTGAATTAAAATTAACGCTTTGGGGAACAATCGTGGGTGAAGGTATTCCTTCTTATGCAATTATTGAAGACCAGACAACGAATGAACAGCAACTCTACCGAATCGGAGATACTGTTCAAGATAGTAAAATTAAACTGATCTTACGAGAAAGGGTGATTTTATCTGTAAATGGGAACGATGAAATTTTATCCATTCAAAATAACGCAACTGGGGGAGCTGGCGGCTATTCAGGATCACCTATGGACTCATCTTATTCACCTTCATCAGAAAATAGCTCATCTGCAGGTGAAACACAGCCTGAACAGGTGCAGACAGTTTCAATTCCACGACTTCAAGTAGATGAATCACTAAAAAATTTGAATGATTTGATGCAAAAAGTACGTATTCGTCCCCATTTTGAAAATGGTAAAGCCAATGGTTTAATTCTAAGTCGTGTGAAACCGGATTCGATTTTTAGACAATTAGGCTTGGAAACCGGAGATGTGATTTTAGGTGTGGATGGTCAAAATATTGAATCTGTAGATGATGCGTTGCGGTTTTACAAAAGCCTCAACGCATCTTCTAAAGTTAAACTACAAATTAAACGAAGAGGAAATCCAATGACATTGGATTTCAATATTACTGAATGAGTATCTTACAATTACTTTTTATGATCATGGTGCATACAGATGCAAATCATTAGTCGATTCCTTTGTAAAATGGTATGGGTATGGGTATGGGCTTATAGTTTTATGTTGATTTCCAATCCATGTAATAATTATGCCCAAGAAATACCCATGAAGCATAGCCAAAAACAGCTCAGCAAAAAACAGCTTAATCAAAAACAACCGAGCAAAACTGAAAATCAACCCGCAAGACAACGTAGTAATCCTCAGGAACCTCAAAAATCGATCATAGATGACGAGCCTGAAGATACTGCCGATATGTCTTTAGAAGCAGAAGCAGGTAATGATCAATACATCAATGTTGATTTTAATAATGTAGATATTCAGGTATTTATTAAATACATGAGTGAAATTACGAAAAAAAATTTTATTTTAGACCAACGGGTTAAAGGTAAAATTACAGTTATTTCACCATCAAAGATACCTGTTGTCGATGCACTGGATATATTTGAATCCGTATTAGAAGTGTATGGTTATGCGACAGTGTCAGTTGGAGATGTGATCAAAGTTATTCCAGCCCCGGATATTCGTACAAAAAATATTGAAACCCGTCTGATGGAAGAGAGCACCCAACTGAATGATCGGGTTGTTACCCAACTGATTCCGTTAACCTATGCAGATGTTGAAGAGGTTAAACGTCTTTTTGCAGCGCTTGTTTCAAAAAGCAGCGTGGTATTATCCTACAATCCTACAAATACCTTGATTATTACTGATGTTGCTTCAAATATCGACCGTTTATGGACCATTATAAAAGCCATTGATGTACAGGATATCGGTCGCAAACTTTCCATTTTTCCTTTATCCAATGCAGACAGCGTAAAACTTTCTCAAATTGTTTCTTCAATGTTTATTGAACAAGAAAAGGCAAAAAGCCCAAAACAGGAATCCATGACCAAAATCATCCCTGATGAACGAACCAATTCACTTATTGTACTTGCAAATGAAGTTGAAAGCCAGAAGATAAAACAGCTCATTGAATTGTTAGATAAGGAAATGCCGAAACCCAAAGAAAAAATTCATGTATATTATTTAGAACATGCCACTGCTGAAGAAATGGCCAAAGTACTACAAACCATTCCTAGCTCTGAATCGGCTGCTCCCGGTGCAGATAAAGCCAAACCAACAACACCAGTCATGTCTCAAAAAGCAAAAATTTATGCAGATAAAGCGACAAACAGCTTGATCATTATGGCTGAAAAAGAAGACTATAAGGTACTGGAAGAAGTCATCAAAAAACTCGATATTCCAAGGTCTATGGTATATATTGAATGTCTGATCATGGAAGTGAATATGGACAGGAGTTTTCACATAGGCACTGAATGGCGTGCTGGTATAGACAGCACGATTGATGGAAAAGCCGCTGTGTACGGTACTGGTTTTGGCGGAGGCAGTGAAACTGGATTTCCAATTGTAAAAAGCATGTTAGACCCTACCAAAAGCAGTGGGTTTGGCATGTTGCTAGAAGGGTTTTCCATTGGTGCATTTGGAGAAGGTGTAACTATAGGTGGTTTACATTTTCCAAATCTTGCGGCTGTGATCCAAACTTATGCCAAAGATAAAGATGTGAATATTCTGTCAACACCTCAGATTTTAACTACGGATAATGTTGAAGCGTCTATTGCAGTAGGTAAAAATATCCCTTATCAAACCAAAAGCGGTGTGACGTCATCGTTAGAAACCTACAATAATTATGATTATAAAGATGTGGGCATTATGTTAAAAGTGACACCCCACATTAATAAAGATCGGATGATTCGCTTAGATATCTCTCAGGAAGTAAATAAATTAGACCAACTGGCAACAGGTTCTACTCAAGGCGACCGGCCGACAACCCTTTCACGAAAATTTAACACCACTGTGATTGTTAAAGATAAACGAACCATCGTTATTGGCGGGTTAATCGACGACAGTTTCACCGATACGCAATATAAAATACCCTGTTTAGGAGATATTCCGGTGTTAGGCTGGTTGTTCAAATCATTATTAAAATCAAGAGAAAAGACAAATTTATTGGTTTTTTTAACACCTCATGTGATTGAATCCCCTGAAGAATCAGAAACATTATCCACTGAAAAGAAAGCATCAATCGATGCGATAAAAGAGGGAATTATTCCCTTAAATCATAAACAAAGCGACGGTATTATTATTGAACATAAATGAAGAAAGGTAAATTGAATAACTTTTTGTTTGCATGACAAATGTAGAGTATAATTATTCATGAAAAAGACTGTTTATATAGAAACATCAATAGTATCTTATCTGACTGCTCGACCAAGCAGTAATTTATTAGCTGCTGCTTGGCAAAAAATAACTATCGATTGGTGGGATACACAACAGAATCGTTTTTGTCTCTATACATCCGACATCGTTATTGAAGAGGCAGGAAAAGGCAATCCTAAAGCTTCTGAATTAAGAATTAGCATTTTGTCTGA
The DNA here is from genome assembly GCA_002753105.1 of Deltaproteobacteria bacterium YD0425bin50. Lineage (GTDB taxonomy): Bacteria > Desulfobacterota > Desulfobacteria > Desulfobacterales > YD0425bin50 > YD0425bin50. The sequence goes on from PDZT01000284.1 coordinate 4,605, forward strand.
AATACCGATTCTTGAAATTACTGATAGCGTATTAGCATTTTCTAAACTGATCATTAAAAAAGGCGTACTTCCTCAAAAAGCAATAGATGATTCTCTTCACATTGCCTTATCTGTCATTCATGGAATTGATTATCTTCTTACATGGAATTGTCGTCATATAGCTAATGCAGAGATAAAACCAATTATTAGAAAACTTTGTGAAGATATTGGCTATTCATACCCTGAAATATGTACACCTATAGAACTTATGGGAGTTTATCAAAATGGCTGATGAAATTATTGAAGAACTCTGGAAAATAAAAGATAGTATTGCATGCGAATATGGTTATAATTTAGACTTGTTAGTAGCATATTTACGAACTAAAGCGCATTCTGCAAACCAAAAAATAATTCAGTTGCATTGCCTTAACGAGTCAGCAGAAAAGAATATTACAAAAGCCAATGATGAAAAAAAGTAACATATTTCAAATACTAAGTGAAACGTGTAATATTGAAGAATCAGTACTCGATGAAGTACGTGTTTTCAAAAAACAGCAGCATATATCCTTACATGAAGCATTCCTGAAAAAAAAAATAATTACAGAAACCCAATTACTTGAGACATATCGTACACTATACAATCTTCCTTTTTTTCCAGACTTAGACTTTCCTGAAATGACCCTAGGTTTTACAGAGAAGATTCCCATTCAGTTTTTACGAAAAAATTCTATGGTGCCGATTCTGTTACCCGGTAATTCTGACAGACAACAGCGTTCATTG
>PDZT01000285.1 GCA_002753105.1 Deltaproteobacteria bacterium YD0425bin50
TATCTGGATTTATCTATTTACCAGATTTTAACACAGGTTTTTCTAATGCTTTTATTGAAAAACAAAAGAATATACTATCCCAACCTTCTAAAGAAGAGATTTTAAGTGATCTTTTTAGAAAAAATGAAGAACTTAAACGATCTGCTGAGGAAATCAGGGCTGCAAAGGATCAAGCAGAACGGGCAACAGATACCCTTAAAGATCAGCTTAAAGAACTGGCTGGTGCCCGGCGCGCAATGCTGAACATTATGGAGGATCTGGAGGAGGCTAAAAAAGAAGCTGAATCCGCCACTAGAGCGAAAAGCAATTTTTTAGCAAATATGAGTCATGAAATCCGAACCCCCATGAATGCGATTATCGGATTGAGCCATCTTGCTCTTAAAACCAATCTTTCCCAGAAGCAAAAAGATTATATCACCAAAATTCATCTTTCAGGGCAAAATCTATTGGGAATTATCAATGACATTTTGGATTTTTCCAAGATTGAAGCTGGAAAGCTCAATATGGAACTGATTGATTTTGATTTGAGCGAGGTGTTGAGTAATCTCTCAAACCTTGTAACCCTGAAAACCCAAGAAAAAGGGCTTGAGTTGGTATTTGCTGTGGGCCAAGATGTGCCTTATGCTTTAAAAGGAGATCCTTTGCGGTTAGGACAAATTTTACTGAATCTTTGCAACAACGCTGTGAAGTTTACTGAAAAGGGCGAAATTGTTGTATCTATCAAAGCGATTCAGGTTGAAAAGGAAGAGGCTTTTATCCGCTTTGCCGTAAAGGATACAGGGATAGGTTTAACCGACGAGCAGCGGGGAAAATTGTTTCAATCCTTTCAACAGGCAGATACGTCAACTACCCGTAAATACGGTGGAACAGGTTTAGGCCTGACTATTAGCAAAAAACTTTCTGAAATGATGGGTGGTGAAATCGGAGTCGAAAGTGAACCCGGAAAAGGCAGTACATTCTGGTTTACGGCTCGGTTCGGCAGGCATGAAAAAATTCGGGAACGAGTTGATTGCATCCCTGAATCAATTCGAGGCCTTAAAGTGCTGGTGGTAGATGACAGTATCGTCTGCTGTGAAGTGCTTAAAAGTTATCTGGAACGATTTAATTTCCAGATGGATGTCGCAAATTCGGGAAAAGACGCTCTCGAAATGATCAAGACTAAAAATACTTCCAGCGAAAATGCTTACCAGCTTGTTTTTATAGACTGGCAGATGCCCAGCATAGATGGTATCGAAGCATCAAGACAAATCAAGCAGAGTCTTGAGCTGGCTATAGTTCCTAAAATGATCATGGTGACAGGCTTCGGTCGGGAAGATGTGATGAATAAAGCAAAGGAGATTAATTTAGACGGTTTCCTGATAAAACCGGTTACTCAGTCTCTTTTATTTGATGCGATCATGGATGCATTTGGACAGACTATAGAACGGAAAATCGATGCAGGCAAAAGAAAAATGGATATGCCAGATGGATTTGACACTATTCGAGGCGCGCATCTCCTTTTAGTTGAAGACAATGAGATTAACCAGCAGTTAGCTGTAGAGCTTTTTAATGATGAAGGGTTTATTGTAACCGTTGCAGAAAACGGTCAAATCGGTTTGGATAAATTTAAGGCTGATATAAATCAATATGATATCGTGCTGATGGATCTTCAAATGCCGATTATGGATGGCCGCACATCAGCTAAAGAGATTCGGAAATGGGAAAACCAAAAAGAAAATATAGAAAACATCCCTATTATTGCTATGACCGCTGATGCTATGAGCGGTGTACGTGAAGAAGTTCTGAAAATTGGAATGAATGACTATATAACCAAACCGATAGATCCGCATGAAGTATTCAAAACTCTAATCAAATGGATTAAGCCACAAAAACGTGTATTACCTGAAAATTACGCCAAAAGAGTTCAGGAGAAGACCGAAGATAAAACGCCGAAAATTGTTTTGCCTCATCTGGTTGGTATAAACACAGATGTGGGGCTTTCCCGTGTGAGTGGCAATCAGAAATTGTATATAAACCTTCTCACAAAGTTTCATAAGGAAAATCAGGACATAACAAAACAAATTCAGGAGGCTATATCAAAGGGTGATCAGGAACTTGCTGTAAGACTAGCTCATACAGTCAAGGGCGTATCCGGAACCATTGGAGCGCAGGTATTGCAAACTATTGCCGGAGAAATGGAAGCTGCGCTTAAATCAGATATTCACAAAAATCATGCTGATATCATTAGCCAGTTTGATGCTGCCTTACAAATCGTTTTAAAGGCTTTGGAATCTGTACAATCGATGCAGGCAGAATCACCTGACAAGCAGGCAGGAAATAAACAGGGAGATTCAGATCAGATGATTTTATTCCTTAATAAACTCAAGCCGTTTATTCAAAAGAAAAAACCGAAACCCTGCAAGGAAGTCATGTCAGAAATTACTGCTTTTTCATGGCCAGAAAATGTTAAATCTCAGATTGATGAACTGGATCGACTGATTGGCAAATATAAGTTTAAGGAAGCAGAGGACATTGTAGATAAGCTATACGGCTTGGCTAGCACATTATTACACATATGAAATACTATTTTGGAAGTTGATTTCACGTAATTAAACCAATACTTGTCATAATAATATCGCATTATAGTTTTATAATAAATGGTAAGGGAGAACGTTATGTTAAGAATGAGTATAAGTATGTTGTTTTTGAGTAAAAAGAACAGGTTAACCGTAAAAATTAGCTCGCTGCTGATCATATTTTTGGTTTACAATTCTGTTGTTACGTTTGCTGGAGATAAGAAGATGTTACGCGTAGGCGTTATCCAAATCGTTTCCCATGAAGCTTTGGATGCTGACCAGCGAGGTTTTGAAAAAGCATTGGCGAGTGCTGGCTTCAAAGAGGGAGTTCATGTTACTTATGACCGTCAAAATGCACAAGGCGATATGAATAAGGCAAACGCTATTGCTCAGGGTTTCATTGATGCGAAAGTTGACCTGATTCATAGTATTGCTACGCCAACAACCCAAGCTGTAGTCAATATCACCAAGCATATACCTGTTGTTTTTTCTTCGATCACGGATCCGGTAAGCGCAGGGATTGTTCCAGAAGACAGTGCCGCAGGAAAAAAAACTGGCACCAATGTAACCGGTGTTAGCGATCAATGGCCAGTATCACTCCAGATGGAAACCTATGTCAAATTTGTTCCCAATGCGAAAAAGTGGGGAACGATTTACAATCCAGCGGAGACAAATTCCGTCATTCATATCAAAGCGATAAGGGAAGCTGCCAGAAGGCTTGGCTTGGAGCTGCTTGAGGTAACAATTGCCAGCAGAAAAGAAGTCGAACAGGCTGCTTCCGACTTATCTGGTAAAGTTGAGGCAATTACAATTACCTCTGATAATACCACCGTTGCAGAGTTCGATACTATTGTAAAGATATGCAATGAGAAAAAAATTCCCCTTTTCGCCGGTGATGTTGACAGCGTTGCTAGAGGTGCAATTACCGCATATGGATTGGATTATTTTTTGGTTGGGTACTCGGCTGGAAAAAAAGCCGCACTCGTACTAAAAGGAGTAAACCCCGGCGATATTCCCTGGGGACCTGTGGAGAAATTCAGTCTGGTTATCAATGTAAACGCTGCAAAAGTTCAGGGTGTAACCATTCCGCAAGAATTATTAAAAATAGCTGACAAGGTGATCAAGTAAAAATATTTTACTTTACGGAGGTAGATAACTCAATGCGATTTTTAAATAGTGTCAAAGCACTATACGCGGCTGTTGGGATTTTGTTTCTAACCACTGGCATTGGTTCATATGTTGATATTAAGAACGAAGCCATGCATGTTCAGCACCTTGAAATAAATTCTGGATTGGAAAGAATGGTTCGGCTGAATCAGGAGTTGACGTACATGCTTCTAATTGCGGTACTTGATCAGAATATTTTACGCGTTGCCAGTTACGACACCGTGAATGATGATTTGGAGGTTACTATTAAAACTGTAGTAAATCACATAAAAACACTGAATTCGGCTGAGGAAATCGCGGCTTTAAGTGAGAGTCATGGCATACGTAATGCGTTTGAAAAAGAGGTCATCAATCTGATTCGATCTGACAAATGGAGTGACGCCCGGACTACCATGTTTAGCGACGATTATGTATTTGCAAGGAAAACTAATGAAATCGATATTGAAACATCCGTAGGAGCAGTGATGGGGGAGCTTTCTGCCACTGCAAAACGTTTCAAAAGCATTAGAACCAGTGTTTTAGGGATGAGGATCGGAGCGCTTTTACTTTTGCTTTGGGTTGGCGTAATCTTTTCACGAAAAACCCGCTCTGATTTAGCTGAACAAGTGCGATTGCGAAATGAACTCACAGTATCTTACGAGGCGCTTGAAGAGCGGGTACGCGAACGTACTGCAGAGCTTGAGGAGCGAACCTGTCAACATGCAAAAGAAAAGGATCGTGCTGAGCAGGCAACCGCTGCTCTTACAGATCAGGTTAAAGAATTGGCTGAAGCGCGGTTGGCAATGATGAAAATTATGGATGATCTTAAAGAAGCCAAAAAAGAAGCCGAAGATGCAACCAAAGCTAAAAGCGATTTTTTAGCCAACATGAGTCACGAGATACGAACTCCTATGAATGCTATTATCGGGTTGAGTCATTTGGTACTTAAAACTGAGCTTTCCCAAAAGCAAAGAGATTTTATCACTAAAATTCACTTTTCAGGCCAAAATCTGTTGGGTATAATTAATGATATTCTGGACTTTTCCAAAATTGAGGCTGGCAAGTTCAATATGGAAGTGATTTATTTTGATTTAAACGATGTGTTGAGCAATCTGGCAAACCATGTAATTCTTAAAACTCAGGAAAAAGGAATTGAGCTGGTTTTCGCTGTAGATCCAAATGTTCCTTTTTCTCTGAAAGGTGATCCTCTGCGTTTAGGTCAGATTCTACTGAATCTTTCTAACAATGCGGTCAAGTTTACTGAAAAAGGTGAAATTGTCGTATCAATCAACGTGATTCAACTAGAAAAAAAATCTGCATTCATAAAATTTTCTGTAACGGATACAGGCATTGGGTTGAATGAAGAACAGCGGGGAAAATTATTTCACTCTTTTCAGCAGGCAGATACATCGACTACTCGTAAATACGGTGGAACTGGTCTTGGGCTGACCATTAGTAAAAAACTTGCTGAAATGATGGGTGGAGAGATCGGAGTAGAAAGCATCCCCGGACAAGGAAGTACTTTTTGGTTTACTGCAAGATTCGACCGGCATGAAAAAATTCAGGAACGTGTTAATATCATTCCAGAAGCGATTCAGAGTCTTAGGGTTCTTGTTACAGATGATAATATGACCTGTTGTGAAGTGCTTAAAAGCTA
>PDZT01000286.1 GCA_002753105.1 Deltaproteobacteria bacterium YD0425bin50
ATGCAAAAGTACAGTGGTTTATTCAATTTTTAAATACTGTATCGTTCTCGTTCAATAAAAATGATTCTATCCCCATCCAATTGCCACTGTAACCACCTGAATCCCCGAAATCTCCTCAGAGGAAGAAAGCTGATTTAACACATCTTCCTGTTCCACAGGCGTAAATAAAGCTAGGGTTACCGATGATAAACCCAATTTTAAAGCATAGTGCGCTGCCTGATATCGTGCAGATTCAGTCTTGGTCAGACTTATAAAACTCTTTACTTCAATAATTCCATATCGCTGTCCGCATTTAAGATGCAAATCTACGCGTCCATTACCTGTAGGAAACTCGGGACTGATGACACAATGGTCTTCAATGGCCTCCTGCAGCCATGCATATAAGTGAAAATGCCCTGCTGCTTCGGTTATATGTAAATCAGTTCTTCGAGGCTGGTCTTTCCAAGGGTTTAACCCTTTTGCTTTTAGACGTTTAAGATACAATTTATAGCGTTCCAATAATGCAGGAATATTCAGTATATCACCGTCAAACACATCTGACAAACGGTCTAATGGGTCAAGCGTAAGGATCGGCAGGCGGTCGCCGATAATATCATACGTCAGGGCATCATATATAGTTTGCTGAATAAACGGAGAAGCAAAACGGCAGTATTGATTGATCTGGCCATTTTTATCAACTGTCTCCTCTGCATCGATTATACCATGTAAATACAGATAATTGCACCAGTCTGTTCTTAAATTGAAAACAATATCAGACCTTGAAAATAATTCAAGCACCTGAGTTGTATAGGTATCTCTTACTTTGGCGATTAGGTTTAAAAGCGTGTTATTCCACTCAGTGCGGCACGCTCTGCCATATACATAATTCCAGAGTGGTATATCAATTACCTTGTTTTTATCCGGGTTATACGTTTCGGTCAGCAGCTCTCCAAACCAGCATACCAACCCGGGCTGTCCGCGAGTTACCTCATAAAGTCTATTCACGACTTCAATGTCTATCTGCTGTTCACTTTCAGTTTGATATTGCTGATATAAATCAAATACTTCTTCTCGGGTAAAATTCGGTACATGCAAAGACCTCTGGATATTAAACGGTGATCCTCTTCGGCTATCTATGCCTAATACCGCACGCACGCCGATTAAAGCGATACCATGAAGTCTATAAATTTCACGTTTGAGGTACATATCTCTAAAAAGCGTCACTAATCGGTCAATCACTTTGGGGGGCAGGCTGTCAAACTCATCAATAAACAGTATCACGGGCAATTTAAACAGATTGGATTTTTGGCTGAATAACCGTTTAAAATCTTCCCATGTTTCAGGTTGAGTTTCTAACTCAATTTGAAACGTTTCCCAAAACAATAAATTTATTTTTTTAAAAAAGAGTTCTTCAGGCTCGTCATCCTTCATCACAACGCCCTGCATAGACATTGTGCCGATGATAAACTGCTCTGAATACTTTTGGGCTATTTCTTTTTTCACTTCCTGCATAAGCCACGTTTTTCCAGTCTGTCGCGGCGCCCAGATGGTAAAATAATGACCGCCTTCTTCTGGCATTCCTGATAGTTGTTCTGTGCATCTCTCAATTAATGCCTTACGTTCTACACAAAAATGATAGTTGCGATTTACTGGGCCATAGGAATGAAAACGCCTCATCATGTTTCTCCGTGCTGGATTTTAAAAAAAAATGAATTTGAGTAGCCAAAAACCAAAATAAGCCGTAAAAAAATACCCTTTTTCGTGAAATGAATCAATACAATTCAGCAATGAAAATTCAACTCCCTGAGTACTTATACATTTTTATGTTCATCTAACAGATTCAGCATTCCCATAGAATTTTAACAGTGAATATGCTATTTTTGATGCAAGATATTTTGCGCTGACATTCTTGCCTGTGATATCACTGTTCTCTACACGAATAGCCAAAATAAGCTGCGGATCATGGTATTCTAATTGGTTTTCATGTATTTTGCCTGAATGCCATCCCAGCCATAATGTGTGTCCAATCTGGTCTTTTTGATCCAATTCTATGGTTCCAGTTTTTCCGGCAAATACGGGTCGATTCAGACGATTGCTTTGTTGAAATTTTTTAAAGGGATCATAGGCTGTTCCCCCTTTTTGTGTTGTTAATATCAGACTCTGACTAATCCATTGACAGGCTTTCTGCAGTTTGTTTTTATCAAAAAACTCAACTACATGTTGAATCCTTTTTGGCTCTTCTAAAAATAATGACGGCTGATAGAATATTCCGCCATTGATAAAATAATTCCCGATTAATGCAATATGCAGAAGATTGGTTTCAAACCGCTGTCCAAAAGTGGTACCCAAAAAAACCAAATCACTTGGATCATTTTGTAACATTCGATCCATATCGAAAAGACTGGATTGGTAAGGCAAGCCATCTAAATTTACCTGTGATACAAACTGATTATTCTGATATCTAACATCCCAGCCTAACAGTTTATATATTTCAATCCAAGTTCCCGGAATTTGTCTGGGTTCTGCACATTCAGCAAGAAGACTGATAGCTCCATGATTGCAGGATCGTGATAAAATTTGGCTTAAGCCGTCAATAAACTCGACTCCATCGTGTGAACCTGAACACTTAATCCCTGAATGTGTTCTTTTAGGAAAACGAAAAGACTTAAATACCTCTTCCTGTTTGGCCTGCCCATCATTGAAATATAAATCTTTTTTACATGAATATGGATAGTGTAAATGAATATCATTTGCAATCAGTAAATTATTATTTTTTAGAACATAAGTTGGATAGCCTGCGATTTCACAATTTCTATCCAGTAACCATGCTAGTGAAGTTACAATTTTTTGAATTGAGCCCGGATACCCGTTTCTTTTCATTTCAAGCACTCTATTGAATTCTAATGCATTCTTACTGATCGTAGCTGGATCTGAATAGGAAAACATGGATTTAATTTTCCCCATCCGGTCTATTAATACAACAGCGGCACCGGGCTTATATTCCATATCTGGTTTATTTTGTTCCTGTAGAACTTTATTTAATTTTTTCATATGATGTTTTGTAATTGAAGTGACCAGCTCAGTCATATCTGAATCGAGGGAAAGTTCCACATGTTCACCAGTAAAAAGCCTATTCATTACGCTATCGTTTGATAATAATCCGGGAGAAATCAATATGGCATTCTCTTTAAATTTCATCGTGCGCGTATTATAGGTTTCATCAGATAATTGACCAAGGATTAAATGCAAGGCATTTCCATCGTCAACTGGAGAAAAAAAACGAGTAGTTCGAATATCCCCTTTTTGCGTGTAGGTTTTGGATAGCAGTTTCGTCAGATTGGAACGAATCGTAAATTTTTTATTTACTGGGGTAATACCAAAGGTGTCCACAATACTCATTACATGACTTTGAAGAGCTGGCACTGCAATCCCATTAATCCAGATTGAGTCTGTTAGCTTCCCATAGGGTGTTACCTTCACTTCTGAATTTGTATTGATATGAAATGTGACCATAGCATACTCAGGATGTTCATCGATAAATTTTTCTAGAACTATCTTAGGTTTTTCTATAGGAAAAATAGCATCCTGATTCATATAGATTACTTCCTCAGAATATACGCCTAATTCAGTGCTTTCAACAGCAGAAAATTCAGGTATTGTACGGAATTGATTGGGCAAAGCATTTTGTTGAGTAGGATCAATTGGGAAAACAATGACTACGTCGTTCTGTTGACTGGGCCATGCCAAAAAAATTTTGAAAGCTGGCGTATCATCACTCATAAGATAAGGGTAAGATCGTTTATTACTGCCAATAACGTCGCCTCGCTTATCATTTGTGACCGATAAATTCACTTTGGTACTGTCTAAAAAATCATTGGTCAGAGTTATGGGCTTTCCATCCTGAACCACAATAAAACTATAAACAGTATCTTTATATCGATATACATTTTTTTCTAACTCTTTTTGAGTTAATGCTAAGGTATCAATTTTAGATAGTAAATGATCATAATATTCCCAGTCATATTTTGTAGTCATTGTAAGATATCGGAATAATGTAGATAATGGCGCTAAAAAACACGAATTTTTTTGTTTTATGTGCACCGTTTGAAAGTGAGTGAGATAGTGACTAAAGAGGTTTTCAATATCAGTCTCATCATGAGTTGGATTATCTGGTCTCCAAAGATCATCAGCAAACTGTTTTGCTTTAAGCAATGGAAACTGAGCACTATCTGAAAATAAAATAAAAAAGAACGATTCAGTCTGATTCTTATTTTTGAAAAAACAATTGAATAATGGCATATAAACTGGTTTTTCAGTGATACTTTTTTGTAATGTTTTTACTGCGGCAATCGCTGAATCTCCATTGGTTATTTCTATAGAATCATGGTGAACGGATTCGTTTTTATTCGCATTGGTTAAATGCCAAATTACAGGAAATCGGCTATCTTTAACAGGTGTAAGCTTGAACTTATCTTTATCATTTTTAATTTCTAACCATTTACCAGAAATAAAATGAATAGGGGAATAGTGATGCTTCTGTATGAGTTCTTGTACTGGGAAACAACTATCATTACTGAGGCTTTTTCCAAAAGTGATCCGCTGTCCGTTTCTCATACTATACATAAAACCATGCCTGAGAATACTTAGCGTTTGATCATGATGGATTTTTATTTCAACGATATTATTTTCAAAAACATACACACCTTCTTGTAATACGAATGAATCAACGGATATTGGTTCAATCTGAAAAGGTTCGTAATTACATAATCGATAACAATCAATGGATTGTATATCTATTCGCCATTGTTTTTCACTATAATAGATTTTCAGATAACGCTTAGGAGTTACCCATAGAGGCTTTATACTTGAACCATCAGTTGACTTAACATGTTCGTATAACTGAAAATATACATACTCATTCTCTGTATTCGCAAAAGAAAGATTATCTATCAGACAGAGAATCGTTAGCAGGATTAATTGTGTTTTCATTAAAACCTCCGAATCCATCAAGTTTCATAAATAACAAAAATGACTGTGAATAACTGAGTAAGCATAGATATTTTTAGGTATTCTCCTGAAGAAAGCAAAGGGAAAGGTATTCCTGTCAGCGGGAGCATCCATGTATTTGAAAAAAATGAATACAGTCCAAATGTCGCTATTTCTAAAATGACTAGAAAACAAAACACTGTCATTGGGTCATGTGTTTTGAGTATTTGTATTCCATTCCATTTGATAAATAATTTTTTACAGCTAATTAATCCAATTAGAAAAAGAGAGAAGACGATCACATAATTATAATAAAATGACTTGAAGATAGTTTCAGATAATTTACTATACAAGCCAATAGCAAAGTCCGTATGCAGGCGTTCTTTTGT
>PDZT01000032.1 GCA_002753105.1 Deltaproteobacteria bacterium YD0425bin50
GAGGTTGGGTAAGAAGTACTCCTGAGGTTATTGAGGTGCGCTTAGAGCCTTTGGAAACGCCGAGATTTAAGGCTGCACAAATTCAATTGTGCCATCAATTGAACAGGATGGAGATACGAGTTCAAAATGGTAAACGCTTGATTTATGATGTCGGCAATGCTCCAAAAAAAATGTCCAAAAAATTATCATAAAATTGAAGCTGTTTTGACGAAGTCTGTACTTTATACTTTGTAATTATTGACAAGTGTAATGTTGAGCATTACAATATTACAAAATCAGATATTGTATGGGATAATTCAAAGAAATTTAGATGAGATGATAATAACCTTCAAAAAAAAGCAGCTTGAGGATTTTTTTTACGATGGAAAAAATAAAGGAATAAATCCACAACATATTCATAAAGTAAGTCGGATATTAGACCGGTTACATTCAAGCAAAGCTATAAAAGATATGAACTTCCCTGGGTCTAATTTACATTTACTTGAACCGAAAAAAGATAAAAGATGGGCTGTAAATATATCTGGGAATTGGCGAATCACTTTTATTTGGAATGATAATGATAATGATGCCTATGATGTAAATTATACTGATTACCATTAAAGCCAAAAAAAAATAGAGAAAGAAAAAAAAATGAGAGTTCGAAATCGTAAACCAACCCATCCGGGTGAAATATTGAAATATGATTATTTGGAACCATTGAATCTTTCAGTTACCAATTTTGCTAAATATATTAAAGTGTCCAGAAGAACGATTTCAATGATAATAAATGAAAAAGCAGGGATAACCGCAGATATGGCGCTGAGATTATCAAAGGCTTTTAACACTACTCCTGATCTCTGGCTAAATCTTCATAAGGAATATGAATTATGGAAGGCTATGAATTCTATCAATAAGGAATGGGAAACAATTCCAATGATTAATCAAAATCAGTTTGCGCTAATCTAAATTTAACCACCTCTTCAATCTATAAAATAATCGAGTAATCGTTTTTATCAAACAACACATACCTCTTGAAATTGATATTGCTTGACTTTTTATTAGTTTTATTATAATAATTAACTAAAATAAGTCGTATTAATATAAAAAAAGGAGGTATTATGGGATGCAAGCCAGTTCGTGAAGAATACAAAAGAAAATTACTTCAATTTATTTGCTATACAGGTACAGTGGATGAATTAAATAAATTAGCTGAAGCGGTAGGCAAACCCAGAGGCAGAATAATTGAGGAGTTGATCAATAAATATTTAATTAGTCCATCCGATGACGTAATGCGTGAGATTCTGTATGAAACGAATAGGGCTATGGATAGACCGAGATTTCAGTTTCAAATTAAGGCCAAACCAAAACATCTTGCTGCAATAAATGAATTTGCAAAACAAATTAAAAGGCCAAAAGGCAGAGTATTAGATGCTATCGTGAAATTATACGCAAATTCATCAAACATCGAGCTTATAGAAGAACTCAAAACCATCCTGTTTATCGTATTTGACGGCATTCCAGAAGACATTTAATTTCCGCCTCCCTGCGCTACGATTTTGCTATAGTGAATAGACAAGTATAGGCTATAGCAAAATATCTTCCTGATTTTACATTAGTATAAAAATCATTCGTGGTTGCCAATCTACATTTTTCTATCGAATTCATGACAATTTTCTTAGAATGATATGAAACTATTTTTATCTTTTCATGAATAATTGCTTGACTTTTAGTAAGTTATTTTATATATATTAACCATAATAAGCGGGTAATAACACTAACACCTAATTAAAGGAGAGAAGCATTGCAAGTGGGGTATTAAGAGCATATAAATGTGAGGTATATTATGATTCAGGCAAATATGAAACCGATTCCCTTAGAATAAAATCACCATCAGGGAAGTCCTTATCAATTTGGATGCACCATAGGGTGTTAAAACAGTAGTGATAATCCAGTCTATACAGATGGTTTTGATAAACTTATCAAAGCTATTAAAATCAATGATGCTAAAGAATTCGAACTGTATCATTCCAAATTATGAGAATTCACATCGTTAAAAGAAATTCAGGAAGCCCTTATTCAGAGAACGCTTGATGTCTATACGTTCTCATTTCACTACGAAACAGGTCCCAGCAGTTGCTTTGGGGATTATCGATAAAGAGCTTTCATGGGAAGAACTTTTGGCTCTTCCCATGGCAGCTTAAATCCGACTATCCCATTCAACTGAACCAGTGCCTTGTATTCGATTTCGGAAACAAAATTGCCGAAGGCACACTATCAGAAATAATAGCGAATTATTTGGTTATTCCTGCTTATATTGGTGGAGAAAACGAATAATTTCTTTATTGATTCTTTGAGATTAGCAACGTATATAAAATTTCGATTCCTAATTTTCAAAATTCAAAAGAACTCGATGCTTATACATAATTGCAATTATTGATCTGAATATCTGTATATCTGTATAGTATAGATATACTTTGTTACCTTTTTTTTTCTGAAAGGAGGTGGAAAAAAAATTTTATATCTTTAGCGTTAGATTTAGATAATGTTTATGTATTTTATAACTATTTTTTAAAAATTATTAGTAATTAATGGGGGGAATCAATGAAAAAATCTATTAATATTATATTTACTTTAATTATTTTATGTGCGATGAGCGTAGCTTTTGCGGAAGAAAAGGCGACCAAAGAGGAGTGTGTGGCAAAATGCAAAGAAGTTGCTGAAATGATAAAGAAAATCGGCATTGAGGCAACAATTAAAGCGGTTCAGGATCCTAAAGGCTCTTTTGTTTGGAAAGATACTTATGTATTTTTAATGGACTCCAAAGCCAATGTCTTAGCGCATCCTGTTATACCGAAACTAGTGGGTCAAAATTGGTCAGGTAAAGCGGATGCCGATGGCAAAATGTTTGTTGATGAATATATTATGGTAAGCCAAAAAAGTGGCGAAGGATGGGTTGATTATGTTTGGCCAAAGCCTAACGAAAAAACGACTTCTCCAAAAACATCTTTTGTTTATAAAGTTCCTAATGTAGATGTTATAGCGATTGCAGGAATATATTTGAATTAATATTTGGAAATCCGAAATCCGAAATCCGAAGCTTAAAGATACCAATTGAGCTTCGGATATTTTTTTATTTTAATGTCGAGGTGAAAATATATATGGCAACTTCTTTTTTTTCGTTGAGTATTCGTTCTAGAATAATGCTTCTATTGGTTCTCCCTCTTATAGGAATAATTGTAACCGCTGTTTTTAATAAATACAATCAATCAAAATTTGAATCTTATATGGTATTAAATCAGCTCAGTAATGATATCAGAGCTGATATCCTTCAGATCATGTTATATGAAAATCAGTTAATAAACACAGAAGACAAAGGGTTTTTATCAAAAATTATAGAAAATCAGGAAAAACTGAATAATACTGTTAAGCTTTTCACAACGCAAATAAATCAGGCGCATCTTAGAGAATTTATTGAGAATATTAAAACAGGCATTAAGGAACATATGGAGTTGTTTAATCGTATTTCTGCGAACATTGAGGATTTAGCTAATTTAAAAAAAACACAGATGGATGATATTAAAATTTTCAATAACCAATATATTGGAGAAATCCTTAAACAGATATCTATAGAAGAAAATGAATTGTTTATGACTGGAGAGCAACTCTCAGGATCCGTTAAAAGTATGCAAAGAGAGTTAAATTTTATTCTGGTCATTTTAAATAAAAAAGTGATGAACCTCCAGCAGTTGTTTATTTCAGGGAATGTAAAAGAATACGAGGACAATTTTAAAGCAATAGACAAAGAATTATCAAATAAAATTAAGAATGCTGCTGTCATTGTTAATTCTGTAAAAAAAGATGCGTTTACAGATTTATGGGAAAAATCAGAAAAACTTCTGGAAATAATTAAACAAAAAGAGATTGATATAATTAAGTGCTGGAAACTGAATAAAGAAGCGATGCCCCAACTCCTGATTAACGGAGATCGTATCAAGGACATAACATATACAATTTTAGAAGAGGTCAACATCATTATTGATCGCCTGAAAAAAATGCAGGCTATTTTTATCTTAGTCTTTGTTTTAGGGATAATATTTTTAGTAGGTATATTCGGATATTTTATAATCATGAATATTATTACACCGATTAAAAAAAGTATTCATATGCTCAAGGATATTGCAGAGGGCGAAGGTGATTTAAGAAATAGGCTAATTATCCATGCAAAAGATGAGATTGGCGAGCTGGCGAGCTGGTTTAATGTATTTGTAGAAAAAATTCAGACTATTGTAAAACATATTGTAGAAGATGCTTCAACATTAAGGTGTTCATCGGAGGATTTAGTTTCCCTGTCTAAACAATTAAAGGATAGCTCTGAAGAAATGTCTTTAAAATCAAATAGTGTGGCATCTGCTGCTGAAGAAATGAGTGTCAACATCAAGTCAGTTTCAAGCACAATGGCGGTCTCTACATCAAACATTAATCTGATATCAGCTTCTTGCGAGGAACTTACATCAACCATTAATGAAATAGCGAATAACTCTGACAAGGCCAATGAAATCACGTCTCAAGCTGTTGCGCAGACTGAAAAAACAACGGATAAGGTTAATCAACTTGGAAATACCGCTAATAAAATTGGAAAAATCACAGAGGTGATCACAGAAATATCAGATCAAACCAATCTCTTAGCTCTTAACGCTACAATTGAAGCTGCAAGAGCAGGTGATGCCGGAAAAGGGTTTAGTGTTGTGGCTAATGAAATCAAAGAGCTTGCAAAACAAACTGCTTCCGCAACACTTCAAATAAAAGAACAGATTAGCGGAATTCAAGGATCTACAAGCGAAACAGTAAAAGATATAAAAGAAATTTCTTCTATCATCAATAAGGTAAATGAGATAGTATCCGTAATTGCCGCATCTGTTTCTGAACAGAGTATTACCACAAAAGAAATCGCTTCAAATGTCTCTCAAGTCTCAACGGGTTTATCTCAGGTCAACAAAAATACAGCCAACAATTCAGATGTTTCTTCAGAAATTGCAAAAGATATTGCTGATGCTAACAAATCCGTAGAAAAAACTTTAAAAATCAGCTTTCAAATAAACGAGAGGGCATCTAACCTTTCAGAATTCGCCACACAATTAAATTCATTAGTAGGTAGTTTTAAGATTTGAAGCAAAATTATTTGTCATTCCTAAGTACACGAAACGGTAAATTTGCATCGAATTGTAGGGGCAGGTTTTAAACCTGCCCCCTACGTTAAACGATTATCCTACTCTATACGTATTTAGCGTTTCATGTACTAAGAGATAGTTAAGAATGAGAAAATATAATTTCAAATTAAAATTCAAGCCCAATCTAGGTATTAAAGGAAAACTGATTATTATAATGACCTTTTTGATTGGCGGAATGGCAGTTATATTAACCTATACGCAGGTGTCTATCCAAAAAAATTTATTACAAAAAGAGTTATCCAAACGTATTGAAGTGTTAAAGTCGAATCTCATTGAGCGTGGCAAAAGTTTTGTTGTGAATTTGACGATGCAAATGGAGAATGATGTCGCAGTATTGAATCTATCTCGCGTCATTGAAATTATCAATGACAGCGTTTCCAATAATAAAGATATTAAATATGCAACCTTATTAACAACAACCGGAATTGTCTATGCTCACACATTAAGACCCAATTTGATAGGTAGTGTATTAAATAGTGAGATAGATCAACTTGCTCTAACTAAAGAAGAATTGAGCGTTTTAGTTTATGAAGAAGGCAAGGAAAATGTCATTGAAATTGTAAATCCAATTCGCGTGAGTACTCAGCCTTGGGGTGCATTACGAGTGATTTATAGCCTGAATACGCTGAATAATGAAATCGCAATTTCAAATCAAAACATTGCTGTTGAGATTTATAACATGGTGGTTAAGGTTACCATCTTATCCCTTGCGATTATCGGAATCAGTTTTTTTTTAGTCATTGTCTTTTCTAACACCTTTACCAGACCCATTCTCAATTTAACCCGCCTGTCAAAACAGATCGCAGATGGTAATTTTGTAACATCAGAAGAAATTGAAACTAACTCTCATGATGAGGTCGGTCAGTTAACCACAGCTTTTCTGGAAATGATTGCAGAGCGTAAAAAAGCTCAAGAATTCTTAAACAATATTAACAAAAATCTTGAGTCTCTTGTTCAAAACCGCACGGTGGAGTTGAATAAATCCCTTCAGGAAACTCAAAAAAAACAAAAGCAATTAAAAGCCATTAATGAAATTATAAGACTGATTAATAAAGAAACAGACTTTGATGTGGTCTTAAATAAAATTATGGAAACGTTTTCTCTTCTCGTTCCATCTGTAGAACATGCGTTTTGTATGATTTATGATGCATCAACACAAACTTTTAAAATTCAAAATACATTTTGTTTAAGTTTAGAAGATTTTCAACATGAAATCATCAACCGACATTGGCTGGAACGCTTTTATTGGTTAGAACGCTTTTTTTTAAAACATGCGGTGAATTATAATACGCCTGTTATTTCATACAAAGAAGAAATTCAACAGTGGAATATTTATAAAGAATTTGCTGTTCCTGAGGTTCTGTTAACCATACCCATTTCTGTAGAAAATGAAATTGTCGGTTTTTTTCATTTTGATAATCGATTGAATAAGGATGCATTTAATCCACAAATGTTGGTTTTGATTGAGGACCTTATTGGACATATTACATCAGCATTTATTCATTCAAAAATGTTAAAAGCCCTACAGGAGGCCAAAGAAATTGCTGAAAAAGCGACTCAGGCAAAGGGTGAATTTTTAGCGAATATGAGTCATGAAATCCGTACGCCTATGAATGCGATCATTGGCTTATCAGGTTTAACATTGCGCACAGAATTAACTGATAAGCAAAAAGATTATCTGAATAAAATAGATGCATCTGCTAAGTCTTTATTAGAAATTATCAACGATATTTTAGATTATTCTAAAATTGAAGCGGGTAGATTAGACATCGAATCTGTAGAGTTTAATCTCGATGAAGTGCTCGAGAATCTGTCAAATATCATCAGTTTTAAGATTCATGAAAAAGGGCTAGAATTTTTAATTCACACCAATTCAGATATACCCTACAGATTGGTCGGGGACCCATTGCGTCTGTCTCAAATTCTCATCAATTTATGTACTAATGCAGTAAAATTTACGCAACAAGGGAACATCGTCATTCGTATTGAAAAACAGAAGTTACCATCAACTGATGGTGAAAAAAGTATTTTGTTGTCATTTTCCATTAAAGATACAGGAATTGGAATGACTGAAGAACAGATTAGCAAATTGTTTCAGTCTTTTACTCAGGCAGATAGTTCAATAACACGAAAATTTGGAGGAACAGGGCTTGGTCTGACCATCTCAAAGCGTCTTGTAGAAATGATGGGCGGTGAAATTCAAGTGAAGAGCGACTATGGCAAAGGCACTGAATTTATTTTTACAGCAAAATTTCAATTAGGTACAACAGAACATGCCAAAGTGTCCGTTTTTCCAGAGGAGTTAAAACAAAAACGGATACTTATTGTAGATGATGATCCTGTTTCCCGTGAAATCCTTTATGATTCATTAAAGCAATTTTCGTTTGATATTAGTCAAGTCGAGACAGGCGAAGAGGCTATTGATGAACTCATCGGTGCAATAGACCATGCCCCCTATCATTTGGTATTAATGGATTATAAAATGCCCGATATGGATGGAATACAGGCAACCCAAATAATCAAAAAACATCCAGAGTTACATCAAGTTCCGCATATCCTTATGGTAACTGCTTATGGTCGTGATGAAGTCATGAAACAGGCTCAATCTGTTGGAATTAAAGGATTTTTAGTCAAGCCCATCAATCGTTCATTGTTATTTGATAATATTATTCAACTATTTGGAAAATCAGAGGATAGAAAAGCCTATTCTATGAAAAAGAAGCCTGAAGATATTGATGGCATGGAATTGATTCGTGGAGCGCGTATTCTGTTAGCAGAAGATAATGAAATTAACCAACAGGTAGCTGTAGAACTGTTGACTCTTGCCAGTATGTTTGTAACTGTCGCTCAAAATGGAGCTGAAGCTGTTGCCCAGTTATCAACTACTGAAAAGCCTTACGACCTTATTCTTATGGATATTCAAATGCCGGTTATGGATGGATATACTGCTGCAAAAGATATAAGAAAATTAAAATTCCCGTCAAAAACGATACCTATTATTGCACTTACGGCTCATGCAATGGTTGGAGAACGTGAAAAATGTTTACAATACGGGATGAATGATTATATCACTAAACCCATTGATCCGTATCAGTTGTTTTCTGCACTTGTTAAATGGATCACTCCGGGTAAAAGAGAGTTACCAGTACCAAAATCACAAATAGATGAACCAGAAACACATCTTCCGGATGTACTTCCGGGAATTCATATTGCCTCTGGTCTCCAAAGGTTATCTGGCAATAAATCTGCGTATAAAAAACTGTTAATCAAATTTTATAACAATAATAAGCATATCTTGAATGAGCTGATCCATGCCATACATACAGGTGATCAGGAAAAAGGATCGAGAATTGTCCATACGATTAAAGGGGTTTCTGGGAATATTGGTGCTGAATCACTTCATTCCAACTCCATAAAATTAGAAGCTGCTTTAAAAAAGGGTGAACCCTCAGATTTTATTTTTAATAATTTTTCCAAAGCGTTAAATGAGGTGATGCAATCGATTCAGGAGATTGACTCAGCATTAAACCCTGAACAGACCAACCTAAAAGATCAAAATAATGCAATAGATACAGAAAAAGTAAACGCCATTCTTAGTGAATTAGCAGAAATCGTTGAAGTGGATATTCCGCAATCATTGAACCTGATCAACATGCTGATGGACACAGCAAAACACACTCCGATGCAACCAGAAATTGAAAAAATTCAAGCAGCTATTGAAGAGTATGACACAGATTCTGCGTTATCCATAATTTCAAATTTATTAACAAAGTGCAGGGACAGTAAAAAATCAGGAAACATATTGAGCAATTTCTTTTAATAGGTTTTTGGTAAAGGCAATGGCATGTAAGGGTTGTGTATTTTTGGGTAAATCCAATTGTAAAATATGATCTGTTGTAAAATAAAAAGGTTCTGGCCGGTTATGAATCAATTCAATAATACCCAGCGGTTTTTTCTGATGCAAATCTGAAATATACAAAATCATCTGTTTTTCCGTAAGGTCAATACGTTTTATACCTGATTTAATTGCTAAAATCCTAAGGATAATTTTCATTAAAATATTACCAGCTTCTTCAGGTAACTGACCATATCGGTCTATCAATTCCGTTTTAAAATCCGATACTTCTTCAACGCGCTGCATACGTGCAAGACGTCTGTAAATCTCAAGCCGCTGATCTAAATTAGGAATGTAGGTTTCAGGGATAAATGCACTCATATTGATATTAATTTCCGGGTCTAAAGGTTCGACAACGCGTTCGCCTTTTAAATCCGCAATCGCTTCTTCCATGAGTTTTAGAAACATATCATACCCTACTGCTGCAATATGTCCAGCCTGCGCAGTACCTAAAACCGTTCCGCCGCCACGAATTTGTAAATCATGCATGGCAATTTGATACCCTGCACCTAATTCTGTATGTTCCATCAATACTTTAAGACGTTTCTGTGCATCTTTTCCAAGCGTACCTTCATTTGGAATAAACAAATACGCGTATGCCTGTAGATTACCACGCCCCACTCGGCCTCGTAACTGGTAAATCTGCGCTAACCCCATTTTATCGGCATTGTTAATCAACATGGTATTGGCAGAAGTGATATCTAAGCCTGATTCAATAATTGTTGTACATACTAACATATCAATGTCATGATTGATAAATTGCAGCATGACATCTTCAAGTTCTTTTTCTTTCAATCGGCCATGAGCGACACCTAAACGTACTTCTGGAACCAATTGTTGAAGATCATTGGCTATTGCCCAAATCGAATTGATATTGTTATGCACAAAAAATATCTGACCTCCACGATGCAACTCGTTACGGATAGCTTCAGCAACAATCAGCGGATCATATTCAGAAATAAACGACTGAATTGACATTCGGTCTTCAGGCGGTGTGGCAATGACACTGATATCTCTTACGCCCATCAATGACATATGCAATGTTCTTGGAATCGGCGTTGCTGAAAGCGTCAATACATCAACCATTTTACGTATCTGCTTAAGCCGTTCTTTATGTTTTACGCCAAATCGATGTTCCTCATCAATGATGATCAAGCCAATCTCCTGAAAAGAAACATCCTCTTGGATCAAACGATGGGTGCCTATGACAATATCAAGTTTTCCATGCGAAAGGTCATTGATGATTGCCTGTTGTTCTTTACGGGTTCGAAACCGGCTTAAACATGCAATATTTACTGGATAATTCTGAAATCGTTCTTTAAATGTTTTTAAATGCTGTTCAGCCAAAACTGTCGTAGGAACCAAAAAAGCCACCTGTTTTCCATCATTGATCGCTTTAAACGATGCGCGCAGAGCCACTTCAGTTTTACCATAGCCCACATCTCCACATACAAGCCTGTCCATTGGGGTATCTAATGTCATATCATTCAATACATCATCAATGGCTTTTAACTGGTCGGGAGTTTCTTCATAGGGAAAAGCTGCCTCAAAATCTCTATAGTAGCTGTCAGGTTCGCTAAAGGCGATTCCTTTTTGGGTTTTACGGGATGCATATAACGTGAGCAATTCACCAGCAATTTTTTCCACTTCTTTTCTGGTTTTAACTTTAAGTTTTTCCCATGATTTCCCGCCCATTTTATCAAGAACTGGAATATACCCATCAACACCAATATATTTTTGAATTGTTCCCATGCGATCTACAGGTAGATACAATTTGTCATTATCTTTATACGCTACCAGAATAAAATCATTGGAAATCCCATTTAACCGTAGATTAATAAGCCCCTGATACTGGCCAATACCATGATCATAATGAACTACAAAATCACCTGTTTGAAGATCATCAAGTTTTAAAAATTGCTTAACGACTTGGTTTCGCTCAAATTTTTGCCTTCGATACTTGACACCAAAAATTTCATCTTCAGTGATAATCGCAATTAATTCTGATGGCCAGATAAATCCGCCATTTAGTGAACCGATACATACGGTTAATAGATGATCCGTTTGACTCATATATACAGGGAAATTATCTATGAATTCGGGATTTATTCCATATACAGCCAAAAGCGATCTCAGACGATTGGCTTGGGATGATGTTCCACACACCATCAGCAGACGATATCCTTCTTGATTTTTTTCTATAATCCAATCCGCCAGAGGCCGAAGGATATGTTCTTTATCATGACTATTTTTGATTTCCGTAGTCAGTGCCGTATGGTCTTGAATACCCGGATCAATGGTCATTGGCCGTTGATCAGTTTGATATCCCACAGTAACTGGGGTATAAATAAGCGTATGTTTGGTTTTTAAAATCTCTTTAATTTCATCAAAGCTAAGATAAACTTCATCAGGCTTTGTACATAACTTTTGTTGCTCAGTCAGATGAAGATAATTTTTTGTAGCAAGATTATGTGCTTTTTGTGCGGCTTTTTCTAAAAGAGTAGGATTGGAAAGTACAACTAGTGAATTTTGTGAGCAAAAATCAAAAAAAGTATCTAAACGTGGATAAATCAGAGAAATAAGATTTTCCATTCCATCAAATATGCCTTCCTCTTTAATTCGGTCAATCATTTCCCGGATTTTTGAAAGCGGTAATTGAGAGTCGGCTGCATGATTTCGAATACGGGTTAATATTGAAGGTAAGTCATTTCTTGATAGTACAATTTCCCGAGTTGGCAAAATAATTGCCTCTTTGAGGTATCGGGTTTTCCGTTGACTCATCGGTTCAAAAAAACGAATAGATTCAACCAGATTATCAAAAAGTTCAATTCGTAGGGGTTCTGAATATAGCGGAGAAAATACATCAATAATACCACCTCGAATACAGAATTCTCCCGGCTCATCAACCAGAGTTGAATGTACATAACCGCCGGCAGTAAGTTTGGTTACAAATATATCCCGTTCAATTTCTTCATTTTCAACAATTAATTCTGCATAGTCTGTAAGTACCTTTTTAGGCATGAGCTTTTGCATCAATGCATCGATCGTCAATATCACAATTCTTGGTTTTGTATAGTCATTGAGTTCGTAAAGTGTTTTTATCCGTTTGGAAGCTGTTTCATATTGATTACTCAGGGTTTTGATGGATAGCAATGGATACGCTGGAAATGAATCAATTGATATATCCTGTGTGGCAAAAAAATGAAAATTATCAGAATATTTTCTTACGTCTTTTACTTCTGGAACAATAAAAAAGCAGTTTGTAATGCAGTTTTTTTTAATGAGCTCTGTAATAATATAGGCATCAGCAGATATCGGGCAGCCTGTAATGTGAAGCGCACTGCTATCCTGACTCAAATTCATCCGCAGTTGAGAAATGATTTTTTCTAAATTATCCGAAAAGCGTATATTATCCATGATGATTCGTTCCTTATTTTGCCTTGGCTAACTCATCGCGAGGCCCAATGAGAACTTCTCTGGGCTTAATCCCATCTGATGGCCCAACAATTCCTTCACGTTCCATCATTTCAACCATACGGGCAGCACGGTTGTAACCCACACGCAGATTTCTTTGAATACCAGATATTGAAGCCTGTCGGGTTCGTGTTACAAAAGCAATGGCTTCATCATAACGTTCGTCCCGATCTTCGTTTTCTGCAGTCTGTTTATCTGCATTCAGCATTTCTGAAATGCCATCGACATACCTTGACGGTCCTTGACTTTTAAGGAAATCAATCATTTTCACGAGTTCTTCTTCAGATATAAATGCACCATGAATTCTCTGTAATTTGGCAGTACCCGGAGGTAAAAATAACATATCCCCATTTCCAAGAAGATTTTCTGCACCGTTGCCATCAATAATAGTACGTGAATCTGTTTTGGATGAGACTTGAAAAGACAAGCGCGTAGGGAAGTTCGCTTTGATGACACCTGTTAATACATCTACAGATGGACGTTGAGTTGCAAGCACCAGATGAATTCCTGCAGCTCTTGCCATTTGAGCAAGTCGGGTTAATGCTACTTCAACATCACGAGATGCAACCATCATCAAATCTGCCAATTCATCAATAATAATAACAATATACGGTAATGTTTCAGCCTTTCCATCTGGGGAATTTTTTACCATTTTTTTGTTATACTGAATAATGTTTCTGACTTGTTCTGAAGCAAGCACTTCATAACGGTGTTCCATTTCGCGAACAGCCCAAAACAGCGCATTGGTTGATTTTTTCATATCTGTTACGACTGGAGTGATCAGGTGTGGAATACCATCATATAAAGAGAATTCAATACGTTTTGGATCGATCATCATGAGTTTAACTTCATCAGGTGTTGCCTTATACAACAAACTTGCAATAATTGCATTTAGTCCAACACTTTTTCCTGTGCCTGTTGCACCGGCAATTAACAAATGAGGCATTTTGTCTAATTCTGCAACCACAGGATTTCCGATAATGTCCTTACCCAAGCAAATGGTCAATTTTGACGGCATTCGTTTAAACACATCAGAATTAACTATATCTCTAAAATGTACGATTTCCCGTATTTTATTAGGTATTTCTATGCCTAGGACATCTTTTCCCGGGATAGGCGCTACAATTCGAACACTTAATGCACTCAGCGCAAGTGCAAGATCATCTGACAGATTCACAATACGGCTTATTTTAATCCCGGGTCCGGGTTTATATTCAAATGTTGTAATTACCGGCCCTGTCATAATTTCAACGACTTTTCCTTTAATGCCAAAATCCATCAGCTTTTTTTCGATTTGTGCTGTCTGTTGGAAAAGATAATTCTGGTCAACGGCAATCGATTTTTCAGACTGCATATGTAAAAATTCAATCGGCGGAAGTTCAAAATTGCCATTTGTATAAACTGATTTTACAATTGAGACATTAGAAGAGGGTTTGTTAGGTAATATGCTATCTGGTTCGAGTTCTTCGATATTATCATAACTTACTTCAGAAGTATTGGTTTCTTGCTCTGACTCTGTTTCCTGAATTGATTGGGATACAACATGGGGTTGGTTTAAATGACTGTTTATAATGGGTCTAAATGCTTCCTTGGGTTTAATTTCAGGCAGTGTATCTATGGTTTGAATAATTGATTTACATGTATGACCAAGTCGTTCCATAAACTGCTGATGTGAATTATCTAAGGCGATGTATTCTTTGGAAACTTGTAAAATAGAAAGCAACAAGATAATTTCTTGACTGATATTTTGATCATGAGTTTGTGATTGAATAGTTGATACGGTGTTTTGTAGCAGAGTTACAACTTCATTCGCCTGTTCCTTATCTAAATCTGTTTTGATTTGATGGTCAACTCCAAAAAGATTAATCGAAATAATTTGGTTCAACGTCAATAAATCCTTTCTTTTAAATCGAAAATCGAAAATCGAAAATCGACAATTTAACGATAGTACAATGCTCCTTTATTACATGTTGAGATACAAATTCCACAATTTCTGCAACGAAGCGGTTCTTTACGAGGATCATTGCCAAAGGGACATGTGGATAAACACGAAAGACAATGATTGCAGAGAGTTTGATTAAATTTGATTTTTAAAATGCGCTTTAATCCTAACAGCGAAAGAAGTGCTCCAAGCGGGCATACATATCGACACCATACTCTTCGTATTCCGAGAATTTCAACACAAAGAATGATCACAATAAAAAAGAGCTGAAGAGAAATGATCCCTAAAAACACAAACGAAACGCAGGTTCTTGCAACAATTGCAGCCGGATGCAATAGCGTAAAAATTGTCATTTGAAAAATTGTATCAACAATAAGAACCAAAAAAATTAGAAAAAAAGGAATGATAAAAAAAACACGTTTTGTTGGATCCGGTGCTTTTTTTTTATACAGCTTGCAATGTACTATATCACCTAATTCAGACACTGTATTTTGAGGACAAATCCAACTGCAAAATACAGCGCCAAGCAAAATCGTTAGTATTATAGGAATGAGTGTTGAGAAGAACAGCGGAAAGTCAAAAGTAGAAGAAGCTGCTATGACTTCTAATGCCTCAAGCGGCATGGTAATCGAAAAACCCATGATGCGCATAGAAGAAAAATTCCCCATAATTGCATGGATTCCTATTAAATTCATCACTGGAATACCAGCAAGTAAGAGAATGGCTGAGACTTGCACAAGCCTTCTCCAAAGGACAATATGAGATCGTTTTTTTTGAGGCATCTTCAAATTATAAAATTAAGCTTTCGTTGCATTCCGGCGATTCACTGCTTCTGGATCAAGTGAAAAATTTCCATCTTTAAAGAGAATCCATTTGAGCCATGCAAATGCGAATTGAAGCAGGGAAATTTCATCTGCTTGAATTTCAGTAATCGTATGTTCGTCGATTTGGTGTAAAGTTAAAAACGAACTTTCAAATACAAAACGCTTAAACTCGTCTATATTATAACAAGCTGTAAAAAAGAGCTGTTTGCTTTTTTCAGTCAACTGAATGTTCATTGGAAAAGAACGTTTGCGGACAATAAGGTCTGTCCAGCCTGCATTAATTGCATCCTGAATATCTACTCCCTGATCAACACGCCATTCTTCAATACTCCACTCTCTGTTTTCTTCGAATCCCCGGCAATGACTCTCATTGATGAAAAAATAAAAATCTTCTTCTTGGTTATGTTCTTTATGGCTTAATGATACAACACCTAATGGGTAATATCTACATGTCGATGGCCGGTCTAAATAAATTAAACAACCATCGTCTCGAACAAATGGACATGAATTCTTTTCATCATCCAGCATTTTTAAAGAAACTACAGGAATATCTGTTTTTTCCAACAGGTTCACTTCTGTGTATAAAGATAGAAATTCTTGTGAAGAGAGTTCAAGTCTTTTTTTTAAGCGTAAAATATCATAAGGGGTAAGCAGAATATTGATGCCTCTGCAACAACTGGTAAAACAAGACAAGCCCTTGTGGCACATAAACGAAAAACGATCTTTTCGGCCATATCGAACGGGATGAATCACTCCTGTTGATTTTGAATTATCCATAGCATATCCTCATCGGGTTAATTTCAATAAATTGAAAGCATCAGAATTATCGTAATTCGTAATTCATAATTTCATCATTTCATTATCAGACCATTTGAGTTTGTCAATTCTGATAAACAGAATTTCATTTTTTTTTAAATAATAATGTCAATATTGAAATTGACAGAAGTGAACGTATAGACT
This sequence comes from Deltaproteobacteria bacterium YD0425bin50, assembly GCA_002753105.1. Classification (GTDB taxonomy): domain Bacteria; phylum Desulfobacterota; class Desulfobacteria; order Desulfobacterales; family YD0425bin50; genus YD0425bin50. Next base: position 16,303 of record PDZT01000032.1, read on the forward strand.
ATGTGAATCACATTGTAACCTTGAATAATGATCACGGATTTAACGAATTATATAGAAAATTTTTTGTTGATATCAATGGGAGGACCACATGCAATTAACAATTACCAAGGCTCAGAATTTAAAGCCACATCCTGCTGATGATAATCTAAGCTTTGGAAAAATTTTTACAGACCATATGTTCAATATGGACTATAATTTGGAAAAAGGATGGCATAATCCACGTATAGAACCCTATCAACCGATTGTTATGGAACCATCGACTATGGTACTCCATTATGGGCAAGCCATTTTTGAAGGACTAAAGGCATTTCGCAATTCAACTGGCGCAATTCAGTTATTTAGACCTAGAGATAATTTTAACCGTTTCAACAAATCTGCTTATGCGTTGTGTATCCCGCAGATTGATGAACATTTTGCGCTTGATGCCTTGAAACAGTTACTTCACATAGAACATGCTTGGGTTCCAAAAGCAGAAGGAACTTCACTTTACATTCGACCCAGTATTATTGCGACGGATCCGTATTTAGGCGTTAGAGCCTCATATACTTATCGTTTTTTTATTATTCTTTGCCCGGTAGCTGCGTATTATGCTGAGGGATTTAATCCGGTAAAAATTTGGGTTACTCAAGAACATGTGCGGGCTGTTCGAGGGGGGGTTGGACATACAAAGACAGCCGGGAATTATGCAGCAAGTTTGTTTGCAGGAGAAGAAGCTCATCGGAATGGGTTTACACAGGTATTGTGGCTTGACGGTATTGAACGAAAATATGTTGAAGAAGTCGGCTCCATGAATATTTTCTTTGTAATCAATAATACACTGATTACACCCATGTTAAATGGCAGTATCCTTGCTGGAATTACACGGGATTCGGTTATTAAACTTGCAAAATTATGGGGAATTCCTGTTGAAGAACGCAAAATTTCTATAGATGAAGTGTTTTCAGCTCATGAGTCTAACCAGTTACAGGAAGTGTTTGGATCAGGAACGGCTGCTGTGATTTCCCCAGTTGGGTTAATTAAGTATGGTGAAAAAGTGATCACCATTGGCGATGGTAAAGTTGGACGAATTTCTCAACGTTTTTTTAATGCGATTACGGATATTCAATATGGGAAAATTGAAGACCCTATGAATTGGATTGAGCCAGTTTAAATTCATGCTGAAAGGAGTATATATATGAAAATTCGAAAAGCAGTTTTTCCGGTAGCCGGATTGGGAACTCGTTTTTTACCGGCAACCAAGATCATGCCTAAAGAGATGTTACCTGTTGTAGATAAGCCTTTGATTCAATACTCAGTCGAAGAAGCCAAAGCAGCAGGTATTGAAGAGATGGTCTTTGTTATCAGTAAAGGCAAAGAAATGCTTGTGGATCATTTTGACAGAGCTTCAGAACTTGAACAACAGTTAAAGTCAAAAGGTAAAAATGATCTGCTTGATACAGTACATAAAACCATATTTGAATCAGGTACGATTGTTTCTGTGAAACAAAACGAGGCATTGGGATTGGGCCATGCGATTTGGTGCGCACGAGAAGTTATTGGAAATGAACCGTTTGCAGTATTGCTGCCTGATGATTTAGTTCAGGCCAATCCGCCTGTGTTGTGTCAAATGGTTGAGCTGTTTGAGCGTCTGCAATCCAGCATGGTAGCGATTATGGAAGTTGCTCAAGAAGATATTTCAAAGTATGGGATACTCGATGCAGACACTATTGGTGATCGATTGTTCCGTATTAAAAATATGATCGAAAAACCTAAAGCTTCTGAAGCGCCATCAAATCTTGCAATTATTGGAAGGTATATTTTTACACCTGAGATTTTTCATTACTTAAATCAGAAAAAAATAGGTGCTGGTGGTGAAATTCAGATTACAGACGCTATGGTTATGTTATTAGCTCAACAACCTGTACATGGATATCAATTTCAAGGGGTACGTTATGACTGTGGAGATAAAACAGGTTTTCAAATGGCTAATTTCGCTTTTTCATTGGCGAATCCAGATATGCGAACAAAATTAGTACCATTTGCGCAACAGATACTATCTGAAGTTAATCGATAGACTTGTTAAATATTCTATAATATCGGATAACGCGTTTAACGTAATTTAAGGTTTCATCAAATGGAGGTATCCCGTTATAGCGTTCAACATTTGCAGGGCCAGCATTATAAGCAGCAAGAGCCAATGATAATTCGCCATTAAACTTCTCATAGAGAAGTTTAAAATAACGGGTTCCTCCCATGATATTTTCCCATGAATCAAACGGGTTTTTAATATCAAGGTAGTCAACTGTATTCGGCATAATTTGCATCAAACCTAACGCGCCTGCTCTGGAAACTGCCCGGGGATTAAAATTGGATTCGACTTTGATGATGGCTTTTACAAGTGAAAAATCTACCCCATATATTTCGGATGCTTCACGAATATGTGAATCATATTTTTTGGGGTCTTCTTTTTTTCTAAAAAGGATATAATCATTGTGTAAATATGGACGATATTTTTTGTACTTGCTTGATGATGGGATATTGGTAAAATGTTTTATCCCATTCGGATCAATATAAATATAAATATCTGAACCGTATGATGTATTTGGATATATGCTCAAGAACAGATAAATACCTATAAAAACCATGTATATACAAAATTTATTAATAAATGGCTTTATGTTTATGCTCATAAATTACCTCATTTCTTAAGTTATCATTCGGTTAGTACTAGAATATAAAAAACGACTACTATAATTCAGCATTACTCAGATATCCAGATTGATATCAAGTTGATATCAGGATATCCTATGATAAGGAAAGTATATAATTATTAATCCGAAAAAATTATTATCTAACATACATCAACAGAAAAAGTAAATAATTTTTTAAACCAACTCATTTTGGAAAGATCATGTCTGAAATATTTGAACTATATATTACATCCCATTTTTCTGCAGCACATTCATTGACAGGCTATTCTGGTGACTGTTCACGAACGCATGGCCATAACTGGATCGTCGAAGTTCACGTAAAATGTGATACATTAAATCATATTGGTATTGGCGTAGATTTTCGGGATATCAAAATACATGTTAAGGAAATAGTAAAAGAGCTCGACCATGAAAATCTAAATGATTTACCCATGTTTAAAACAAACAATCCCACTTCTGAACTCATTGCAAAATATATATACCATGAAATCAGCAAGCGTTTAAATTCTGATCATATACGCGTTTCAAAAGTAAAAGTTTCTGAAACCCTTGAAACAGGCGCAATATATTATATTGAAGAAAGGTAAACATGAACACAGAATCGAAAGCCGTTGTCTTATTAAGCGGCGGCTTAGACTCAACAACGACGTTGGCAATTGCAAAGTCGCAGGGATATGAATTGTATTGTATTAGTTTTAATTATGGTCAGCGTCATGCGTTTGAATTGAATGCCGCCAAACGAGTTGCAACCGCATTTGGAATTCGTTCGCATCTGATCATAAATATTGATTTATCGTGTATCGGTCATTCTGCATTAACATCAGATATTGATATTCCTAAAAATCGCACATCACAGGAAATTGAATCCGAAATACCAGTGACTTATGTTCCAGCAAGAAACACTATCTTTTTATCCTATGCTCTTGCATGGGCGGAAGTTTTAGATGCATCCCATATTTTTATTGGTGTAAATGCAGTGGATTACAGCGGTTATCCGGATTGTCGTCCTGAATATATTGAAGCATTTGAACGTATGGCAAATCTGGCAACCAAATCATGTGTTGAGCAAAAATTGCATATAAAAATTCAAACACCTCTCATTCATCTAACTAAAGCTCAGATTATTCGAAAAGGCATTGAGTTAGATGTAGATTATAATTTGACACACAGTTGTTACGATCCTTTACCCAGTGGAGTGGCATGTGGGATATGTGATAGTTGTTTCCTGAGGAAAAAGGGATTTTTTGAAGCAGGACTGGTGGATCCAATTCAATATGCAAAATAATAAGGACGATGTAACGGCCTTGATCATCATTTCGGCCACAATGTAGGGGCGATGCTTGTCATCGCCCTTTTGGAGGGCGAACACAAGGTTCGCCCCTACAATTCTGTTACGGAAACGATAAATGTCTGGCCTAAACGATGATCAAGGGCGATGTAACCGCGTCCCTATAAGATTGTGGGAAAAATTTTCTGACCACACATTTCCCACGTTATCGCTTCGTCAGGCTGAATCTCCACTAAAGCGATTCGACCAATAATTTCTCGTAACTGCGATGGTCTCAAGCCAATAACCGGTCGCTTAACCGTAAGCTTTTCACGGGTAATCATTTCGCCTGCTTTAATGCTTACTTTACTGAATATACTTCGTCTTATATAATTGATATTGATTAGTTCAGCTTGGCAAGGCCTTTTGATTGTTGATCCTAATGATTTTTCAACTTCTCGGATTTTTGTAATCAGATTTTTTAATTCCAAAGGTTCAACTGAAGCAAAATGATCCGGGCCATGATCCTTTTTATTCAATGTAAAATGTTTTTCAATGATACAAGCACCAAGGCTTACTGCTGCAATACTTGTGATATCCCCTTGAGTATGATCCGAATACCCTACAGGCACTTGAAAAGCATATTGCATGGTTTGCATGGCTAATAAATTGCTATCTTCTACTCGTGCAGGATAATTGGATGTGCATTGTAATAATACCAGTGGATTATTTCCAGATTCACGAATCCATGAAACTGCTTCAGATACTTCAGCAAGTGTAGCCATACCTGTTGAAAGAATAATGGGTTTATTTTTTTGGGCAACATGACAAATGAATTCAGGCTCTACAATGTGAATTGAAGCAATTTTAAAAGCATCGACTCCTAAGTCATCTAAAAAATCAATATCCTTAATATCATAGGGTGTAGAAAGAAAATCAATTTTCAAATCATCACACAAGGACTTTAAAATAGGATAGATGTTTCGATCAAGCTCAAGATGCGATAACATGTCATACTGAGTTTCATTTGGATTTGTCGACGAGAATTGATACGGCGCTTTAGGTGCTTGCGGAACAACTAAATTTTTGGCTTGAAATGTCTGAAATTTAATACAATCAGCACCTGCGTCTTTAGCTGCTCTAATTAATGTTTTGGCACGCTCAATATCACCATTATGATTAACACCAGCCTCTGCAATAATATATACCGGATGTCCTATTCCTAGGGTATGGGTTCTTATTTGAAATGATGACATTCTACCTTCTGAAGATGCTTAAAATTTATATAAGGTTAAATTGTGTTTCAACTGGATGACTAAATACTTCAAGGCCAATATGATGCTTTTTTCTTTCTCATCTGTTACCATGACTTTAATACCATCAGCTTTATCCTGAAAGGAATGAGATACCTATCAACCTCTTTGCTGACTGATTTCTGCGAAACTGGTGTTACCTTCAACTCATAAATGAGCATCAACTGCAAGCAACTATAAAAGGATTGAACATAAATTCAAAAAGTGTTATCCGAGATATAAAACTTGCCCATTAATTATTATAAAATTGTCTCATAGATCAACAACTTTCTTTCTTGCCACAACTTATTGAGAAGTTACAGTTTTTTGTATTACTTTTTTTTATGCTCACGCGAATCCTAATGCACGACACGGGAAATTTATTGTTAATTCTGAATGCCAAAAATCGAAAATCGAAAATTTTTTATAAGAACACCCTAATGGAGACAGTATCCTATGCTGAACCGATTCAGGAATTTATCCATAAAATGGAAATTAAAACTCGTTATAACCCTAAGTAACCTCGTTGTTATTCTGATGGTTTCCGCTGCGCTTATTGTATATTTTCATCTCGAGATTCAATGCCAGATAAAAAAAGAATTTATGCAGATGGTCAACTATATGGAATTAATGAATGCACCAGCATTAACAAGAGGCGATAGACAGGCAGTAACAGAAAACCTTGCGGCCTTAAAAACTATTCCAGATATAGCCAATGTCCAAATTTTCGATAAAGAAGGAAATCTGTTTGCAAAATACCAACGTGACGATATTCAACCTGAAGATATGATGAAAACTAATCAAGCAACTGCCCCAACCTATTCTCATAAACCTCACATACACATAAAAAAAAACTTACATACGTTTTCAGATACTATTACCTATAATGGTCAAATACTAGGTACAATTATTTTTAGCAGTGATTTAAAAGAGTCTTTTGAACAGGTTAAAATCGCTGCATGTATCATTGTTACAATTAAAATTGTGGTATTTTGTCTGGTATTGATTTTGGCGCATTTTTATGCACGTGCTATTTCAGACCCAATTTTAAAGCTTGCGCGTACCGCAAGACATATTTCTCAAAATAAAGACTATTCTGTTAGAGGATTATGGTATTATCGTGATGAAATTGGTGAACTTGTTCAGGCATTTAACGAAATGTTATCAGAAATTCAGGTACGCGATAATGAACTTGCCCAGCATCGGCAGAATCTTGAATCTGAAGTGACTGAAAGAACCCGTGAATTATCTGCTTCAAGAGATTTTCTCAACGTGCTTATTAATGCAATCCCAGCTCCGATTTTTTACCAAAATTCCGAAAAAGTATTGATTGGCTGTAATAGCATGTATTCTGAATGGTTAGGATTACCCTTTGAATCCATTGTTGGTAAAACAACCCATGAATTAGAAGTTGAGAACCGTTTTAATGTTGAAATTATTGATAGTTATGATGAATCCTTTTCACTTCAAACCCGTGTTAAAGGTCATGAAATAAAAATGACATGTTCCAAAGGATATCGACATGTTATTTTATATTCTGCTGAGTATTTTCTGTCACAGAATAGTGAAACAGGTATCGTTGGAGTGATGTTGGATATTACCGAATTAAAACAAACCCAACTGAATCTGAGTATTGCTAAAGAAGATGCTGAAGCTGCAAACCGTGCAAAAAGTGAATTTTTAGCCAACATGAGTCATGAAATTCGCACTCCAATGAATGCTATTATTGGTATGGGTGATTTATTATTGGGAACAGAATTAGAAAATAAACAACGAGAGTATCTCAATGTGATCCGTTCTTCATCCCGTTCACTTCTATCGTTAATCAATGATATTTTAGATTTTTCAAAAATTGAAGCTGGGAAACTGGATATTGAAGCTGTACCCTTTAGATTGCGGGATTTGCTGGATGAAGTTGCTGATAATTTTCGGGATATTGTTTATCAAAAAGAAATTGAGTTTATCGTGGATGTGGCTTTAGATGTGCCAGACGGACTTTTAGGCGACCCGCTGCGTTTACGACAGATATTGATTAACCTGATTGGAAATGCGTTTAAATTTACAGAACATGGTGAAATTCAGATTCAAGTGGCGCTTCAAAACCAAGAAAATAATCATGCAATTATTGAGTTTCGTGTATCTGATACAGGTATTGGCATCCCTCAGGAAAAAATTAAGCTGCTGTTTAATGCTTTTACTCAGGCAGACAGTTCTACATCGCGAAAATACGGCGGAACTGGTTTAGGGCTTGCCATAAGTGAACAGCTTGTCCGCATGATGGGTGGAGAGGGAATCACAGTAAATAGTCAGGTCGGTCGTGGAAGTATATTTTCATTTTTTATTCAGTTTGAGCTTAAAGAATTTCAAACCAATAAGCGATTATGGGTTATTCCTCAAAATCTAAAACACTTACAATCTCTGATTGTTGAAGACAATGATGCCAGTTTTCTTGTGTTAGATCGGATGTTAGACCATTTTGGTATTCAACGCCAGCGAGTCAAAACCGCAGAACAGGCATTGTCTTTACTTATATCTGACAGT
>PDZT01000287.1 GCA_002753105.1 Deltaproteobacteria bacterium YD0425bin50
TTTGGTTATGTAACCAACTCATGTTTTTTTTTTCAACAATTTTTCATTGAATTTTTAATTTATGTGGTGCGGGTATGGTTGATATAGAGCAGGATGAGTTAATACATATTATTGAAGAGAAAGACGAGAGTGATATAAAGACGATACCGAATATTTTACCTCTGATGCCTATTCGGGATGTCATTATTTTTAATGATATGATTTTACCTCTTTTTGTAGGACGTGATAAATCCATTCAGGCTGTTGAAGAAGCATCTTTACATAATCATTTTTTGTTAATAGCAGCCCAAAAAGATCCGGTTGTTGAAAATCCAGAACTCAATGATATCTATAGGATAGGCACAGTATGTAAGATTTTGCGATTGTTAAAGCTTCCTGATGGCCGTCTCAAAGCTCTAGTTCAAGGAATCGCTAGAGCAAAAATTATTAATTTCATTAAAAAACAGTCAATATATCGAGCTCGGATTAAGATACTCCATGAAGTAAACCTTGAAACCATTGACTTGGAAACTGAAGCACTCATTCGACTCGTTAAAGAGCATAGTGAACAAATGTTTGTCATACGAGGAGAATTTAATGCTGACATTGGCTCACTGTTATCTCAAATTTTAGATCCGGGAAAATTGTCAAATTTAATTGCATCGAATTTAAAATTAAAAAATGAGGAAGCACAACTGATTCTTGAAATGGATTCGCCACTTGAACGTCTAAAAAAAGTGAATGATTTTTTGAATCGTGAATTACAATTATCTACCATGCAGGCCAAGATCCAATCGGATGTCAGAGAAGAAATTTCCAAAACGCAGCGTGATTATTTTCTTAGAGAACAAGTGCGTGTTATTCATAAAGAGTTAGGTGATTATGATCAGGAAATTGAAAACTATAAAAAGAAAATTAAACTTTCTAAGATGCCAAAAGTTGCCGAACAAGAAGCCTATCATCAATTAAAACGTATTGAGAGCATGCATCCAGAATCATCAGAAATATCAATGGTAAAGACCTACATGGATTGGTTGGTTGAAATGCCATGGAATAAATGTACCAAAGATGTATTGGACATTGTTCATGCAAAAAAAATATTAAATAAAGACCATTACGGCTTGGATAAAGTAAAAGACAGAATATTAGAATATCTAAGTGTTCGAAAATTAAATCCGCAGATGAAAGGCTCCATTTTATGTTTAGTCGGCCCTCCGGGTGTCGGTAAAACATCGTTAGGTAAAGCGATTGCACGTACCATGAAACGAAAATTCGTAAGAATTTCTTTGGGGGGCATTCACGATGAGGCAGAAATTCGAGGCCATAGACGAACTTATATTGGGGCTATGCCCGGACGCATTTTACAAGGTCTAAAGCAATGTGGCGCCAAAAATCCTGTATTTATGATGGATGAAATAGATAAAATTGGGCTGGATTATCGTGGAGACCCTGCTGCTGCTCTTTTAGAGGCTCTTGATCCTGAACAAAATTTTGAATTTAGCGATCATTACTTGAATGTACCTTTTGATCTATCCAAAGTCATGTTTATATTGACGGCAAATCAAACTGATACCATACCATTGGCTTTATTTGACCGGATGGAAGTAATTTATCTCTCTGGTTATACAGATGAAGAAAAAGAAACGATTGCGAACCATTATTTAATTCCAAGACAATTGAAAGAAAACGGATTAAAGAAAAAAGATGTAATAATAAAAACTGATGGACTACAATTGATCATTCATGAATATACCAGTGAAGCAGGTTTACGAAATCTTGAACGAGAAATTGCAACTATTTTTCGGAAGGTAGCCAGAAGAATTGCTGAAGGGAAAAAAGCCCATATTATTATTACACCTAAGAACGTATCCAAGTATCTTGGCCCTCCCAAATTTATACCTGAAATGGATAAAGAAAAAGGTCAAGTCGGTCTTTCTACAGGTTTAGCATGGACCTATGCTGGCGGCGAGACTTTGTTTATTGAAACATCCTTATTTCCGGGTAAAGGAGAACTTATTGTTACGGGTCAATTGGGCGAGGTTATGCAAGAATCTGCCAGAGCTGCCTTAACCTATGTAAAAGCGAATTTAAAACGATTTGGTATTGAAGATGAATTTTTAGAAAATAAAGATGTACACATCCATATTCCTGCTGGAGCAACTCCAAAAGACGGGCCTTCTGCTGGTATTGCAATGGCTGTATCCTTGATTTCTGCAATTACGGGAAAACAGGTCAATGGAGATGTTGCAATGACTGGAGAAATAACGTTAAGAGGCCGGGTTTTACCTATTGGCGGTTTAAAAGAAAAAGCATTGGGCGCTTTGCGAGCAGAAATAAAAACGGTTATTTTTCCCTTTAAAAATAAAAAAGATCTAGAAGAAATTCCAAAATCTGTCAGAAAAAAAATTCACTTTAAAGCAGTCAAATCTATGGATGAAGTACTTTCAATTTGTATTGGGAAAAAACGTGAAAATACTTGCCATTGATACTTCTACAAACATATTGGGTATAGCGATTATCGATGGGGAGGATTGCCTAATTGAACTCTCTTTAAATACAGGCAAAACTCATTCTGCCTATATTCTTGAAGGAATTGATTATGCTCTGCAACTCCTTGGTTTACATATTCTGGATATTGACGGTTTTGGAGTTACCAATGGGCCGGGAAGTTTTACGGGATTGCGTATTGGGCTGAGCACAATTAAAGGTCTTGCATTGGCTTCTGAAAAACCTGTAGCTACAGTTTCTAGCTTAGATGCACTTATTTATCTTATTCCACCAATGAATCATTTAATTTGTCCGTTAATTGATGCTCGAAAAGGTCAGGTATATTATTCTCTGTATTGCGACCAACATGACTGTAATCACGGATATCAACGCAGACAACTGTGCGAAATAGGAGTAATATCACCGCATCTTTTATCACAACATATTCAAGATTCGTGTTTGTTTATAGGATCAGGTGCAGTTCTTTATAAAGAACTGCTTTGTGAATCAATGGGTAAAAATTTTTTGTTTGTTCCTAATCCACTTCACATAATACGTCCAAGCGTTATTGCCAAAATTGCATTAGAAGAACTAACTAAACATACTCATGATAACCTATCCACGATTGTACCAACATACATTCGACCACCTGATGCAAAAAGTCTCCGTTCAACAGAATTAGTCTTTAGAAGTTAATAACGTAAATGATTTTGTTCTGATTGACAACTGAAAATGCTTTTGATAGGAGACGCAAATATTCGTTAATTTATATGACAGTAACACATAAAATATTTTTTAGAGAACTAATTTAGGCATCACTCCTTAAGGAATAGATATGGATAAATTTATTTGGCCAGAACCGCAAATTCAATCAGCATTTTCTATTGCAACTGCAGGCTATCCTTTTATTATAGCTACAGCCTTTACCACACTTATTTTTGCGCTTCTTGGTATAAAAAGTTTAGCTATTTTCGGGCTACTCTTGACCTTTTTTGTATGCTTTTTTTTTAGAGATCCAGATCGTCTCATACCTAAAGATGAACATGTAATTGTATCTCCAGCAGATGGTCGTATTTTATGTGCGAATATTGAAGAAAAAAATCCTTATATTGAAGGTAGTTGCTACAAAATCAGTATTTTTATGTCTGTGTTTAATGTACACGTCAATCGCATACCCTATAGCGGCACTGTAACCTCAATTCATTATTTCCCGGGAAAATTTTTTAATGCTTCTTTTGATAAAGCATCAATCGATAATGAAAAAAATGCCATTATTATAGAAACATCCGATGGGAAAAAAATGGCTGTTGTACAGATTGCTGGACTTATTGCGCGCCGGATTCTTTGTAAGTTACAACAATCTGATTCTGTAATTCGTGGTCAACGCTTTGGAATGATTTGTTTTGGTTCCCGATTAGATGTATATCTTCCCCTGTTCACGAAAATTCACGTATCGCCGGGTGATAAAGTGAATGCAGGAACTTCAATACTTGGCTATTACAAATAAAAAAAGATAAATTATGAAAAAAAAAAAAATAAAAAAATATAAATTGCGTCGAGGGATATATATCTTACCGAATATTTTTACCACAATGAATCTGTTTTGTGGTTTTTATGCAGTGATTGCTTCACTTGATGGCAATTATTATAATGCATCTCTTGCCATTATTATTGCAGCAGTGTTTGATACGTTGGATGGAAAAATTGCTCGTGCTACACGAACATCGAGTCGATTTGGCGTCGAATATGATTCACTTGCAGATGTCATGTCATTTGGTTTGGCACCCGCGATATTGATGTATTTATGGGCACTGAAACCTTTTGGACGGATTGGATGGCTTGCAGCTTTTCTGTTTTTGGTTTGTGGTGCTCTGAGATTAGCTCGATTTAATACGCGGGTTGATGAAATACCTAGTGATTATTTTCAAGGCCTACCGATTCCCGCGGGTGCTGCCATGAATGCAACTACTGTATTGTTTTGTCATCGTCTGAATATTTCTGGAAATATGTATCCAGTAGTCATACTCGTTTTGTTGTATATATTGTCATTTTTAATGGTCAGTACAATTAAATATAATAGTTTTAAAAAGCCTGAACTATTTAGAAAAATTAATTTTAATGTCTTAGTGACATGTATTTTAATATTTATTTTTATTGCAGCGCTTCCTTCTATTGCATTGTTTTTGCTATCGTTGCTCTATGTTGGTTCTGGGCCTTTCAATATGTTTAGATTGATTGGGAAACCCAATCCAGAAAATACAGAAACTGAAACGCAAGAAGAAGTTGTTCAATAGATTACATAGAATAAAAAAAACTAAAGACTAAAGACTAACTATTTATTAATAACGTTAAATTGAATGGCATTGATCATCGTTGTTGCTATTTTGGATTTTGTAGGGGCGAGAGTAATCTTGTCCTTATTAAAACAGATGGCTCTAAGCATGGTCAAAGCCAATTGAATTTTGTAGGAGAAAGAATTTGGAGCGTATACCTATCACGCGTGACGGATTCAATATACTCAAAATTGAATTGGAAAATCTGAAAAAAAATGAACGTCCAGATGTTATTCGAGCAATTCAAATAGCAAGAGCTCATGGTGACTTAAGTGAGAATGCAGAATATGAGGCAGCAAAGGAACGTCAATCCTTTATTGAAACCCGAATCCGAGAACTTGAATATAAACTTGGAAATGCAGATGTTGTAGATACAGAAAATTTACCTAAAGATAGAGCTTTATTTGGAACAATTGTAAAATTAGAAAATATCGACACAGGTGAAGAGGTTACGTATCAGCTCGTAGGTATGGATGAGTCTGATATTGAAAAAGGACGTATTTCTGTAGCATCTCCACTAGGTAAAGCAAAAAAAAAAAAAAAACC
>PDZT01000288.1 GCA_002753105.1 Deltaproteobacteria bacterium YD0425bin50
CCCGGTGGCCGTCCATAAAAATAGAAAAATCGCATGACTCTGTCTGACCCACATTTAGCCCTTTGCATACTTCCTCCATTTTGGCCTGACCTACCGCCGTTAAGTCTTGCTTATTTACAAGGATTTTTACTTGCCCATCACATTCCAGTCACAGCAATAGATTACAATCAACAGTTCTATCAAGCGTTCCCCACAACTGTGCAAAATCTCTTTCGAAAAAGCATACATCCTTTTTTAGAAGATCAAATGATAGAAATCATGCAAACCCATGCAAAAACAGTATATCAACGTATGATTAAAAATTTATTGTCTTATTCGATCATTGGATTTTCCTGTTATCGCAGCAATTTCAAGGCAACATTATCTATCGCCTCAATGATCAAAGAGAAAAAATCGGATATAAAAATTATTCTTGGAGGGCCTGAAATAGCCAATCAGTATTTTATTCACAAACAAAACTTGAAACAGAAGTGGGCGAATACTGTGGATTTATTAGTAGCTGGTGAAGGTGAACGGCCGCTGTATGAATACTTGCACCATCCACAGGAAAATGACACGCCATCTCTTGTAACCTTTAAGCAATATGAGACCTTAGCCCCCTACCCTACTCCTGAATTCACCTTAGCTCCTGAATTACACTACCCAAGAACCAGCACAAGATCATTGCTTTTTTCAAGAGGATGTATTCGAAAATGTCGATTTTGTTCAGAACGGCTTTTATATAGAGGATTTCGTCATTATCCAATTCAACAAATCATCAGTCAACTTCAACGGGATTACGATCAGGGAATGTCGCATTTTATTTTTCATGATTCCATGTTGAATGCAGATATCAACGCATTAGATCAATTGTTAAGTGCAATCATTCAAGAGATGAAACCCATTACATGGGAAGCGCAAATGGGAATCCGAACTGATATGCCTGATGAATTGTACAGAAAAATAAAACAATCTGGCTGCCGTCATTTATTTATTGGCTTGGAATCCGGGTCAGATGTGACATTAGCAGCCATGCATAAAGGATACAGCACTTCTGATGCAATTCATTTTTTTAAGCAACTTAAATCACAAGACATATCATTTGGAGTTAGCATGATCATTGGTTATCCATCTGAATCAGAATCGGATTTTCAGGAAAGCCTTGAATTTATTCTCAACAACAAAGAATACATTCCAAAAATAGAACAGGTCAACCCATTTGTGTATTATCAGGGCACTCCGCTTTCAAAAAAAGCAGATTATCGGAGTCACCCACAGTCTGTTCAACGAACCGAATATTTTATCCAAAAAATTAAAGAGGCTAAAATTAAATATACGCGTCATTATTTATGGAATCTTATTGAAGATGGGCCTCTAAAGGTTGAGGGAAGCAGTTAACAAGTATTCAACTTGAAATTAGGAGAAAATTATCGAATTAACCAAAGAGATGATTGCTCAATCTCGAGTAATCGCTAAAGGACAAAAAATACGTGATTTACAGAGGTTATTATTAGATTATGGTGGACTTCCTTATAAATGGATTAAAAAAAGCAGCCCATCATTTGATATAAATGGTAATATGTATGAGTATCATTGGTATGAACACCATGGATTAGGAATCTTTGAAATCAAAAGAAAAAAGGTTGATAAATGATTGTAAAATTATTGGAAAATAAAGTTAATTATTCAGATTATTCAGATTTATCACCGAATCAACTTTACTTTGTTATTGGCATAGAAGCAGATGATTATCGTTTGTTGAATGATTATGGAAAACCATATCTCTACCCTGCAACTATATTCAAAGTTATAGAACCAACAGAACCGTCAGATTGGATTACTGAATACGGTGATAATGGCGAAAGATACTCATATCCAAAATTGATTAATGAAGTTGGTTTTTTTGAAGATTACTTTGATGGAATTGAAAAAGCTATTTTTAGATTTTGGCATGTTGTCAACCAGCATCTTTCTAAAGTGGCGGCATAAAACTCAATGTTGATCTATAAAGGCTGCACCTTGCTGCAATGCCTCTACATTGATGTCAATGAGATGGTGGTATCGAGGATCAAGAGCTGAAGGAAGCGATCCAATAAGCGAATCCATTGATACGACTTTGGTTTTTTGAACAGTTGCACCCAATATAATCATGTTAAGGAGTTTTTCATTACCTATTTCCATAGCAAGTTCTCGTGCAGGAACCATGATACATTCAACATTTGGAAAATTCACATCTTCTTTAGGAATGAGTGATGCATTCACGATAAGTATTCCGTTCTGTTTTACTCGCGGGCCAAATTTTTCCAATGAAGGGCGATTCATGACAATTGAACATATCGGCTTCTGAATAATGGGTGAACCAATTTCTTTATCAGATATCACTACCGTACAATTCGCTGTACCGCCTCGCATCTCAACACCGTAAACCGGCATATACGTAACATTTTTGTTTTCACACATACCTGCATAGGCAAGAATATTGCCTGCAAGCATGACTCCCTGACCACCAAATCCAGAGATAATACAATCAAAATACATCAGTTGAGCGCTCCTTTAAATATATTCAGAGGAAAATACGGAATCATGACGTCCTGAATTCTCTGGTTCGCTTTTTGGGCATTCATTTTCCAGTTTGTTGGACAGGAAGATAAAAATTCTACAAAAGCAAACCCTTCATTGTTTAACTGTACCTCAAATGCCCGACGAAGAATTTTTTTTGATTTTATAATATTTTTAGGGGTATTGACAGCAGTTCTGGCCACAAATTTTGTACCATCCAATCTTTCCATAATTTCAGCCATGCGAATTGGAAATCCTGCAGTTTCAACATCTCTTCCATAAGGCGTTGTGGTCGTTTCCTGATCCGGCAGGGTTGTTGGTGCCATTTGACCGCCAGTCATTCCAAACACGGTATTGTTGACAAAAATGACCGTTAATTTTTCACCTCGGTTAGCTGCATGAATAATCTCTGACGTTCCAATGGCTGCTAAATCTCCATCTCCCTGATAGGTAAATACAAAGGCATTTGGATTAGCCCGTTTAACACCAGTAGCTACTGCTGGCGCCCGACCATGAGGCGCTTCAAGCACATCAATTAAAAAATAATCATATAGAAAAACCGAACACCCTACAGATGCTACGCCAATAATTTTTTCACGAATACCAAATTCATCAATACATTCTGCAACTAACCGATGAATAATGCCATGATGACACCCGGGACAAAAATGAGTAGGTATATCAGTCAGGCTTTCAGGTCGTTTAAAAACAGCTTCCATTGCTAAATCCTTATATGTTTAAATTGAGAGCAAAATGAGAAGTGGTAAATTCCTGTAGGGGCGAACCTTGTGTTCGCCCTCCAAAAGGGCGATGACGAGCATCGCCCCTACATTGTGGCCGAAACGATGATCAAGGCAAACAATATACTTTTTGGATTTCCTCAAATAATTCATCGGGTGATGGAATAGAACCCGGTGGCCGTCCATAAAAATCTACCCTATTCTTACGATGTCCAACTGATAATTTCACATCTTCAACCATTTGCCCGGTATTTAATTCAACTGCCATAAAATGATGAATGGTTTCTGAGATATCAAGCAGTTGTTTATAAGGAAATGGGTATAAGGTAATGGGTCTAAACAGACCTACTGCCATACCTTGTTCTCTTGCCATGCTCACCGATGTTTTAATAATGCGTGCAACCGAACCGAAGGCCACAACGACCAGTTTTGCATCGTCCATCCATTGAGTTTCGTAAAGTATTTCCTTGGTCATTTCCTGATAATTACGATGCAACATCCAATTGTGTTCTGTCAGTTCTCCTTCAGAAAGA
Source organism: Deltaproteobacteria bacterium YD0425bin50 (assembly GCA_002753105.1). Lineage (GTDB taxonomy): Bacteria > Desulfobacterota > Desulfobacteria > Desulfobacterales > YD0425bin50 > YD0425bin50. Next base: position 3,812 of record PDZT01000288.1, read on the forward strand.
TATAATGATTTTAAACGCCGCGGAGACCTTCCCTGAGCACCAGTTAATATCCAGTTTTTTTCAAAGGTTTTTGGAATATACTTATGTCTTCTTAACGGCTCTTTAATATTTCCCAATAAAGCATCACCTAAAATAATCACTGGATTTCTGTATTTATCTGCAAGATCAAACGCATGCATTGTTAAATCATAATTTTCCTGAACAGAACTAGGGGCAAGTACAATGGTCCGATAGTCTCCATGACCGCCACCGCGGGTAGCCTGAAAATAATCTCCCTGAGATGGAGATATTCCACCAAGTCCCGGACCACTTCGACTCATATTAACAATCACGCCCGGAATCTGGCTGCCGCACATATAAGAAATTCCTTCCTGTTTAAGTGAAATTCCGGGGCTTGAAGACGATGTCATCGCTCTTGCACCCGTTGCACCAGCGCCCATAAGCATATTAATGGATGCAATTTCACTTTCAGCCTGAATAAACACTCCGCCGCATTTTGGAAGATGTCGGGACATGTATTCAGGAATATCATTTTGAGGGGTTATTGGATAACCAAAATAAAAACGACAGCCTGCTTCTATTGCCCCCATAGCAATGCTTTCATTTCCTTTGACGAGTTCTATATCAGTCAATGAATAACCTCCTCTTGTTTATTTATATACTGTAAAAACCACATCTGGACATATTTGAGCACAAAATGCGCAACCTGTACACGTATCAGAGTCATCGGTTTGTTGGACAACCGTATATCCAGAGCGGTTAATGGTTTCACCAATAAACAATCGTTTTTGGGAGCAAACCGTAACACATAAACCGCAGCCTTTACACCGTTCGGTATTGATTTCAATCTTCGCCATAGTGCTTTATCTCATAGGATTAGTGTCGAGTGTATGGCTAAATACATCTCTAAAAAAGTATTCAAAAACAAAGTGTTATTCATCATCATAGCTGTTCTTATTTGTCAATATGAAATTAATTTTGACCATTGGCATGGCAAGAATTCTGTAGGGGCGGGTTTGAAACCCGCCCCTACAAACCCACATCCCTGTCCATTTTAGATAAAAAACTTCAAAATTAGAATTGCTGTATTTGAGGGGGTGTAAATCAATAATCAATATTGATGTCAATCCAACATAAAAGTTTTTCGCCAGTCATTGCTGTCTTTAAATTCAGGCTGCTCATTTTTTTTCAATACCAAATCCTGCACTACAAGGATATCCATTTCTGTGCGCATAAAACAGATATAGGCATCTTGGGGTGTACATACAATGGGTTCTCCGCGCACATTAAAACTGGTATTGACAATTACTCCATAGCCAGTCTTTTGTTTAAATGCCGTAATAAGCTGAAAATAACGTTCGTTTGTCTTTGGACTTACGCTTTGAATTCGTGCAGAATAGTCCACATGCGTAACTGCCGGAATATCTGAACGCAATACATATAGCCGATCCCACACTGTTTTTTGCGTATATCCTTGAGGTAAGGCGAGTTTACGTTTTTCACAAACATCG
>PDZT01000033.1 GCA_002753105.1 Deltaproteobacteria bacterium YD0425bin50
GGATGTGCGAACGAGATTGAAAAAAAAGGGAGATATAATTAAGAATATGTTCGAATTGGATTTTAATAAAACTGGCGGGTTAATACCTGCTATTGTTCAAGATTATAAAACTCAAGAAGTATTGATGTTAGCTTATATGAATCCAGAAGCTTGGCAGTTGACTTTGCAAACTGGAAAAGCAACTTACTACAGCCGATCCAGAAAAAAAATATGGATCAAAGGTGAAACATCAGGGAATTTTCAAATTGTTCGTGAAATCAGAGTAGATTGCGATTTGGATACGGTATTGCTGTTAGTAGATATGCAAGGTCGGTCTGCCGCTTGTCATACAGGCTATCGATCTTGTTTTTTTCGACAGGTCGATTCACAGCAAGAGCTAAAAATCGTTGGTGAACGAATATACAATGTACAAGGAGAAGAATAGATCATGACGGATAAGTTAAAATTAGGTATTCCAAAGGGAAGTTTACAAGAGGCTACTATTGGACTTTTCAAACGAGCAGGCTGGAAAATCAGTCTGAATGAACGAAGTTATTTCCCGGATATTAATGATGATGGGATTGCCTGTTCATTGTGTCGGGCTCAGGAAATGTCAGTCCATGTTGAAAATGGCACACTCGATGTGGGTTTAACAGGCAAAGATTGGATCGCTGAAAACGAATCAGATATTTATGTTGTTACGGATCTCATCTATTCCAAAGCAAGTGCACGGCCTGCCCGATGGGTTGTGGCTGTTGCCTATGATTCACCGGTTCATGTATTAGATGACCTGCAAGGCAAAACCATATCTACAGAATTGGTAAAATATACCAAAAAGTATTTTGAAACCAAAGGAATTGATGTGCAGGTTTCTTTTTCATGGGGCGCCACAGAAGCCAAGGTAGTATCGGGTATGGCAGATGCGATTGTTGAAATTACAGAAACAGAAACAACGATCAAAGCCCATGGCCTACGAATTATTCATGAACTCATGAAAACCAATACGCAATTGATTGCTAATCATGAAACATGGAATAATCCACATAAACGTGAAAAAATTGAGCAGATCTCCTTATTGTTAAAAGGCGCTTTATATGGCGATAAAATGGTTGGCATTAAAATGAATGTTCCAAAGGAATATTTATCGAGAATTGTTGAGATATTACCGAGTTTAAACGCACCTACGGTTTCAAGTCTGTATCAATCTGACTGGTATTCTGTGGAATCGATTGTTGATTCAAGTATTGTCCGAAACCTGATTCCTGAACTCATGAAACATGGCGCACAAGGAATTATTGAATATCCGTTGAATAAAGTTATTTAGACCACAGATTAACTCGAGTTTATGGATTACACAGATTGGATTCAGTGTTATCCGTAATTCAGACAAATGGAAAGTGATATGATGTTACCCAAACGTATAGAACAAATTACACCGTTTATGGTGATGGAAATTCTTGAAAAAGCTCATGAAATGGAACGTCAGGGCATTGATGTGATTCATTTGGAAGTCGGTGAACCAGATTTTGACGCCCCCGAATGTGTTAAAAAAGCCTTGTTTCAAGCCATTCAAACCAATAAAACCCATTATACCCATAGCTTGGGAATTCTTGAACTCAGACAAGCGATTTGTGAAGATTATTACAAGAAATACCATGTTGTGATTGATCCGGATCAGGTCGTTGTTACATCTGGGACTTCACCTGCGTTATTTCTAATTTTTTCAGTGCTTCTTGATAAAGGCGACCAAGTCATTGTTACGGATCCGCATTACGCCTGCTATTCCAATTACATCCATTTTATGGAAGCAACACCTGTTAAAATTCCTGTTGTTGAGGAAGATGGATTTCAATACCGTCTTGAAGATGTAAAGCAAAAAATTAATGCATCTACCCAGGCCATTGTAATCAATTCGCCCTGCAACCCAACAGGAACGATTTTGTCCCCAGAGCGAATGAAAGCAATTGCTGAATGTTCACCATATATTATTTCTGATGAAATTTATCATGGTTTAGTATATGAAGGGAATGCACATTCGATTTTAGAATACACGGATCATTGTTTTGTAATTAATGGGTTTTCCAAACTCTATGCGATGACAGGGTTGCGTATTGGCTATTTAATAGCGCCTAAAGCCTTTATTCGTCCAATCCAGAAATTACAGCAAAATTTTTTTATTTCAGCCAACTCCGCAGTTCAGTATGCTGCGATCACGGCATTAAAAGAAGCAGAGCCTGATGTAATTCGTATGAAACAGATATATAATGAGCGTAGAAAAATGATGATAGCGGGGTTAAAGGAATTGGGATTCAGAATCAACGTGGAGCCAACTGGCGCATTTTATGTGTTTGTAAATGCACGCCACTTGGGCGAAAATTCATATCAACTTGCGTTTGACATTTTAAACAAAGCACATGTAGGTGTCGCGCCCGGAATTGATTTTGGTCAACACGGAGAAGGCTATTTACGGTTTTGTTATGCAAATTCCATAGAAAATATCCAAAAAGGAATGCTTCGTCTTCATGAGTATATTCAAGGGCTTCAACAATGATTATTAAATCTGCAGTATTCATCAAAAGTGCATGTAAACCATCGCATTATCCACCTGAAGATATACCAGAAATCGCATTTTCTGGGAGATCGAATGTGGGTAAATCCTCACTGATCAATACGTTAGTCAATATCAAACGATTGGCTAAAACAAGTTCTACGCCCGGACGCACTCAAATGCTGAATTTTTTTATGATCAATAATCAATTTATGTTTGTTGATTTACCCGGATATGGTTATGCCAAAGTTCCAGTTCACATCAAAAGTACTTGGGAAAAAATGGTCATGGATTATTTGATTAAACGGCAGCAGTTATGCGGGGTCGTTGTGATTATAGATATTCGAAGAACACCAGATCAGGATGAAAAAAATTTAATCGATTGGCTGCGTATTAACCATATACCTGAAATCTGCGTATTGACCAAAGCAGATAAGTTATCTTATTCTAAACAGGTGAGCCAGCGTCAGTTATGTGCGAAGACATTAGATATTGCTAAAGAAGAGTTTATCCTGTTTTCGTCAACTACACGTATGGGTAAAGAGGCTCTTTGGGAAGTTATTCAAAAACGAATTAATACGATTAATCCATCAGTATCAGGATACGAACACCATGACTAAGTCAGAATTCAAATCGGGATTTATAACAATTGCTGGCGCTCCGAATGCTGGCAAATCCACATTGCTCAATACTATTCTTGGAGAAAAAATATCCATTATATCTGAAAAACCTCAGACCACTCGAAACCGCATTTTGGGCATATTGAATCAGCCAGATTTTCAAATGGTCTTTATTGACACTCCGGGTATCCATGTGTCTAATTCATTGCTAAATATGCGCATGATTGATCAAGCCTTATCTTCATTTGCTGAAGTAGATATTATTCTGTTACTTGCTGACATCAAAACACCTGATCCAACTTCTGAAGATATTATTTTAAAAAATCTGGTCAATATTAACAAGCCAGTAATTCTTGCCCTAAATAAAATTGATCTTGTAAAAAAACATACCTTATTGGAATTGATTGACACATGGCAGCAGCGTTATGCATTTCACTCGATTATTCCAATATCAGCTATAGAGGGCACGCAAGTGGAGGACTTGTTAAAAGAATTATCACTACTGCTGCCTGATACGAATCGATACTATCCTGAAGATATGCGGACCGATTTAACCAATACGTTTATGATTGCAGAATGTATTCGTGAAAAAGTGTTTATTTTAACACATCAGGATATCCCCTATGCTATTGCCGTCACTGTTGATCATTATGAACGGAAAGGCAAAATCATTCATATTTCCGCATCAATACACGTTGAAAGGGATTCACAAAAGGGAATTATTATTGGAAAGGATGGACAAAAATTAAAGCGCATTGGGGAACAGGCCAGAAAAGAAATTGAAGAGATGCTTCACCAACAGGTTTTTCTTAAGCTGTTTGTTCGAGTACAAAAAAATTGGCGAAAGGATACCAAGGCATTAAGACGATTTGGCTATTAAAGGATTCTAAAAATGGACAATGACTTTTGGAATATCGAGTTAGAGGATATTCAACGAGAGAAAGGAAAAGCCAAAGAGCTAAAAAAAACGCAATGGTGGAAACGTCAACTCGCAAAAGGTATTTGCCATTATTGCAATCAATCCTTCCCGTCTCAATTATTAACTATGGATCATATTGTCCCCTTAGCCAGAGGCGGGAAATCAACCAAAGGGAATGTTGTTCCCTGCTGTAAAAACTGTAACAATCAAAAAAAACAAAAATTGCTAATGGAATGGGATCAGTATCGAAATTCGTAAGTTACGTAACAAACCCAGATTTTTTTGAAAATTACAAATCGAAAATCGAAAATCTGAACATTTATAGATGAGAAAGGATCGATACATGCGGACCGAACAGGAAAAAGATTTTTTACTCAAAGCCATTGATTCATTTAGCCGAAAATTTTTGGTCTTGTCACCTGATTTAACAATACTTGCTACAAACAAGGATTCTTTTTATGGAACCCAAGGATCGGTGGTTGGAAAAAAATGTTTTGAAATTATCCATGGAAATAATTCTGCCTGTTTATATTGTGTAGCCCTAAAAGCATTAGAAAATGGGCATCAAACCATTGTATCAGATTCAAAAAACACGATTTTAATGGAAAAGATGTCATGTATATATTCATATCCCATCAATTCATCAGACACGGATGATGTAGAGGCGTTGGTTGTTTTGGATACAGACATGTCAGCATTGGAATCCATTGAACAACGATTAGATCGTTCCAATGCGTTTTTACGCAATTTAATTTTAAGTTGTGTAGATGGCGTCATTGCTGCGGATATCAAAGGGAAAATCATTATTTTTAATGAAGCAGCCTCTGAAATTAGTGGGTATAGTATTGAAGAAGCCTTCACTTCATTAAATATTCGACAGTTGTATCGTAAAGGAATCGCGTATGATCTAATGAAAAAAATGCGTAGTGATGACTATGGAGGCAAAGGGAAATTAAAATCTTACGAGGTTGATGCAGTTCGAAAAAATGGAGAAAGTGTACCTATTTGTCTCAATTCTTCGATTATTTATGACAATAACAGAGAAATCGCTACCATTGGTTTTTTTCATGATCTTCGGGAAAGTAAACGGATTCAGCATGAATTAGAACAAATCCAGATTCAACTGCTTCAAGCAGAAAAAATGTCTTCGCTTGGAAAACTCGCTGCAGGCGTGGCGCATCAGTTAAATAACCCGCTTGGCGGTATTACTCTCTTTACTCAGCTTGTTCTTGAAGAATATGAATTACCAGAACTGGCAAAGGATGATCTGAAACGTATTTTAAAAGATGCAGAGCGTTGCCGTGATACAGTCAAGGAACTCCTTGAATTTGCCCGTCAAACCAATCAGGACAAGCGGCCTCATGATATCAATCAAACCATCAATCGTACATTATTTTTATTAGAAAACCAGACACTATTTCACGACATCCAAATTGAAAAACAGTTAGCCCAGAATTTACCGCTGGTTCAAGCCGATGTTCAGCAATTGAATCATCTGTTTATGAATATCATTTTGAATGCGGCAGACGCAATGGAAGGTAAGGGAAAACTTACCATTACAACCGAATATATTGCCGATGAAGAAAAAATCGCTATTAATATTTCTGATACAGGTACCGGAATCCCTGATGAGATTTTACCACGAATTTTTGATCCCTTTTTTACAACGAAAGAAGAAGGAAAAGGAACAGGTCTTGGATTAAGTCTTGTGTATGGAATTGTAAAAAATCATGGTGGAAAAGTATCTGCCAAAAGTAAACTCGGTCAGGGAACTACATTTACAGTCGAATTTTTCTTAAATCGCCGGGACAATGGAGAAAATATAAATGAATGAACCAGAAAATCGCATAAAAATACTTGCAGTGGATGATGAACGGGATATTCGGGAAGGCTGCGAGCGGATTTTAACACGGCTTGATTTTCATGTATTTACAGCCAGTCGAGGTGAAGAAGCCTTAGCCATTGTTCAAAAAGAAAATATTGCCATTGTTCTCCTGGATTTAAAGATGCCGGGCATGGATGGGATAGAAGTATTGCATCGGATTCGAGAATTCAATCAAAACATCGTGGTTATTGTCGTTACAGGTTTTGCAACTGTAGCCACTGCTATAGAAGCAATGAAAAAAGGTGCGTACGATTTTATCCCCAAGCCATTTGAACCTGAACAGCTTAGAATTGTGGTGAAACGTGCCCGCGAAAAATTGCGTTTAGAGTATGAAGCTGAAAAATTAAAACAGGAACGCGCTCGGACATTAGCTGATCTTGGCATGGAAAAAAGCCGTATTCGGACGATTATTGAATCCCTGCCTAATGGTATTGTTGTAACCAATACAGCATGTCAAGTAGTCTTGATTAATCCAATTTTTTGTAAATACCTTGGATTTGATTTGAAGCCGGGAGAATCAATTGACCACTACATCAAAGATGAAACACTTTGTACATTGATTCAACGACTGTCTCAAAACACAATGGAAGCCAATGAAAAAAAATTTAAGTACGAACTACAATTGGATAACCATGTGTATTTACTGGCTGAAGGACAACAAGTACTAAGTGAAGACGGGGATTGTTTAGGTGCGGTAGTGATGTTTATGGATATCACTGAAATGAAGGCGTTAAATCAAATGAAATCAGACTTTGTAGCAAAAGTATCTCATGATTTGCGCTCTCCATTAACAACCATTCATGAACAGCTATCCACTGTATTAAATGATATGGAGGGACTCAAAGAATATTATGTAAGAATACTAACCAGAGCAAAAGAAAAAACGCATGGTTTAATCACAATGATTGCTGACCTTCTGGATATTTCAAGAATTGAAGCTGGAATGGTTCATCATAGACTTGAACCTGTGAATATTAACAATGTGTTAAAATCCATTATTGAATTTTTAGATACACAGGCGAAACACAAACAGCAGACTCTTATATTTCAACCTAATACTGAATCCTTACCTGAAATTATAGCAGATATGGAATCTCTCGATAGTATTTTTGGGAATTTAATTTCTAATGCCATTAATTATACGCAAGAAGGCGGTGAAATTATTGTCAAATCATCGATAGTTCAAGATCACATCTGTGTTGAAGTTAAAGATAATGGATATGGTATTGAATCGCAATATCATGAAAAGATTTTTGATAAATTTTTCAGAGTTAAAAACGAAAAGACGCGGTATGCTATTGGTACAGGCTTGGGATTACCCATTGTTAAAGCATTAGTCGAAGGCATGAAAGGACAAATCAGCCTTGAGAGTGACTATGGAAAAGGGAGCAGCTTTTTGGTTAAACTGCCTATCAATTCACCAAAATAATAACTGGAAAATTATAGCTCTCATCGTATTCCTTGAATTCCTCGAATTTTTTTTTATTTTTTATTGAGAAAAAGTGAACGACGTCATTACCAACACCCATCACAGAGGAAAACAATAAATGATCAATTCACGAAGCATTCAGGCAAAATTAATACTTACTTTTGGTATTTCCTTGAGCAGTATTCTATTTTTATCGATTAGTTGGAACCTGTCGTTGATAAATAATATGAAACTTTACAAAAAGGTTAAGGACAGCATTTTTAACCGGGCTATTCTCGCTGAAAAGATCGCATCTCTTAGCCAAACTGTTGTTAGCCGTATTGAATCAAGTGCAAGCAGTGCAACCAATACGGATTTGAAGTTGGCTGAATCTGATAAAGAGACACTGTTTTCAAGTATAGAAAACGCAAAAAAACTTGCGCCAAATAAAATCTGCGAACAGAATTTTTTACAACTTGAACTTTTGACCACGGATATTTATTCGTTTGGAAGCAAACGGGTTCAATACATTATTGATCAAGACTTCGCTCAGATCGCCCAGGCAACCAAGCTCTTCAAAGATAAAACAAATGAATTTAACCTACTGATAGTAGAAATTCAAAAAACAGCGCGTACTGAAATGGAATCCACTTTAGACAAAATGGTTGATACTTCACGGAAGAATACTTTTTTAAGCCTTTTTATAACCATACTCGTCATTCCGGTACTGATCATTTTGTTTATGTATGTCTATCTGGCTATATCTCGACCGATTTCACATTTGATTAAACTTATGCTTGATCTCTCAAGTGGAGATTTCACTGGAGAGAGTCAGATAATGACAAAAGACGAATTCGGGAACCTTTCGGCTTCAGTCAACACTTTCATTAAAACGATTCGGACAACGATTAACCAGATATCTTCAACCTCACATCTTTTAAACAGTGCTTCTTCTGATCTGTCAGTCATCTCCGGACAAATGTCATCTATCTCAAAGATTGTTTCCGGAAAATCGGATACAGTTTCAGCCGCTGCGACTCAAATGAAGTCCAATATGGACTCAATTGCTGAATCGATTGGGGAGGCTTCAAAAAATATGGGAATAATTGACATCTCGGCTGAACAGATGTCTTCAAGCATCGTTGAAATAGCCAACAATTCAGAAAAAGCGAAAAATATTACAGGGGCAGCCGTCTCTCAGACAAAAAGCGCTTCTGATCGAGTGAATGAACTGGGAGAATCAGCGCTACGGATTGGCAAGGTCACGGAGACGATTAGTATAATTTCTGAACAAACAAACCTGCTCGCTTTAAATGCAACCATCGAGGCAGCCAGAGCAGGTGAGGCTGGAAAAGGTTTTGCAGTTGTCGCAAATGAGATCAAAGCGCTTTCAAGGCAGACAGCGGAATCGACCCTGAATATCAAAAAGCTGATTGAGGAAATACAGAGATCAACAAAATTAACAGTAAGTGAAATATCAAATATCTGGCAGGTCAATACGGATGTGAATGAAATTGTTTATATCATTGCTGCTGCCGTAGAAGAACAATCGGCAACAACCAAAGAAATCGCCACTAAAGTCGCTCAAACTTCGGCATGGGTTCAGCGGGTTGAAAAAAATGTCTATCAATCTTCAGGTGTGGTTCAGAATGTTGCTGGCGAAATTACAAATATTAACCAATCATCTCACGAACTTTCGAGTATCAGCTTTCAAATAAAACAACGTGCTGAATCACTTTTGATGCATTCGGAAAAACTGAAGGAAATAGTTCAAGCATTTAAAATTTGATTTGACTACATTTGGAACATTAGCCAAAAAGATAACAGGTTCGATCAATATTCCTTTACAAGAACTGCCAACAACAGACAAACTACCAGCCGATAAAAACACACTAATTGTGACGTACTGTTTAGGAATGGCAATTTTATAACTTACTTTTTTGTCTTGAACTGTGATTTGTTTGATTCATGTGATCGCTATGATTATCATATTAATCACACAAATCGGACGAATCACAGTTCAAGACAATACGGAAATTTATTTAATTTCTATCCCTTAGTTGCTGTTTCATATTTTACTATCTTGACAATTCATGGATTCCGTATTATGACACAAACAAATCGGGGCGTGGCGCAGACTGGAAGCGCACTTGAATGGGGTTCAAGGGGTCGAAGGTTCAAATCCTTTCGCCCCGATCGAAAAGAAAATCAATAGGCTATCAAAACACATTCTAAAGAACGACAAGTAAACAACCTTCCTTTTTCATGCTTTAAATCTATCAACCTCAAAATACGATATTCAGGAAAAAAATGAAAACAGCTCTCATTTTTGGAGTTTCTGGTCAGGATGGCGCCTATCTTTCACAGTTTTTATTAAATAAAGGCTATCGCGTTATTGGCACATCAAGAGATGTTCATTCGGCTTCTTTTAAAAATCTCGATGCGTTAGGTATTCGCGACAATATTCAATTGCTCTCTGTGTCACTCTATGAATTTCGTAGTGTATTACAGGCAATAAACTCAACTAAACCTGATGAAATATATAATCTTGCAGGTCAGACATCCGTAAGACTATCTTTTGATCAGCCTGTCGAAGCATTTGAAAGCATTAGTATTGCCAATTTGAATATTTTGGAAGCGATTCGTTTTTTAAAAATTCCTACCCGGTATTACAACGCTGGTTCAAGCGAGTGTTTCGGTAATACCAATGGAAAAGCAGCAACTGAAGACTTGCCTTTTCATCCAAGGAGCCCATATGCCACAGCTAAAGCAGCAGCTTTTTGGCAGCTTGCCAATTATAGAGAAGCATACCATTTATTTGCATGTTCAGGTATTTTATTTAATCATGAATCGCCATTAAGACCAGATCATTTTGTAACCCAAAAAATTGTATCAGGAGCATGTCGAATAAACAAAGGCCAACAAAAATTACTCAATTTAGGTAATATCTCTGTAGAGCGGGATTGGGGTTGGGCGCCTGAGTATGTTGAATCGATGTGGTTAATGCTACAACAACAAAATTGTGAAGACTTTCTTATTGCTACAGGTGAATCCAATACACTTGAATCTTTTATTGAAGCGGTTTTCAGCTATATGAACATGGATTGGAGAGACCATGTGAAATGTGATCAAACGCTATGGAGACCAACCGATATTAACTCAATTCGCGCGAATCCAAGCAAAGCTGAACTTCAATTAGGCTGGAAAGCAAAATACAAAATGAAAGATGTTGCCCAAATGATGGTAGAACATGAATTGTCAAGTAAGTGAACATCGACATATTCTTTTTTATTTTTAAGGAGACGTAGTATGGCAAAAGCATTAATAATCGGTGCTGGAGGGGTCAGTAATGTTGTTGCGCATAAATGCTGTCAGGCATCCGAAGTATTTTCGGAAATTTGTATAGCAAGCAGAAATATGAATAAATGTGAACATATAAAAAACCAAATACCCGATACATCTACTCAGATCAGTGTCGCACAAGTCAATGCAGATGATCCATCTCATGTTATCGACTTGATCACTAGATTTCAACCCAATGTGGTTATTAATGTTGCCTTACCTTATCAAGACCTCCCAATTATGGATGCCTGTTTAGAAACCGGTGTCGATTATCTGGATACTGCTAATTATGAACCTAGAGATACTCCAAAATTCGAATATAAATGGCAGTGGGTTTATCATGAAAAATTTAAACAAAAAGGAATCATGGCACTTTTAGGTTGTGGTTTTGACCCGGGAGTAACCAATGTGTTTTGTGCATATGCCAACAAATATGAATTCGATGAAATTCATACGATTGATATTATTGATGCAAATGCTGGTGATCACGGCTATCATTTTGCAACAAATTTTAATACTGAAATTAATTTGCGTGAAATTACAGCAAAAGGTAGATATTTTGATAATGGAATATGGCATGAAGTCGATGCACTTTCAGTACATAAACCATTTGATTTTCCTGTGATTGGTCCACGGGAAATTTATTTGATATATCATGAAGAACTGGAATCACTCGCTAAACATTTGAAAGGGATTAAAACACTAAGATTTTGGATGACTTTTTCTGAAAAATATCTCACTCATCTCAAAGTCCTTGAAAATGTAGGCATGACATCAATCGTTCCAGTTGATTTTCAAGGGCAAAAAATTGTTCCACTACATTTTTTACAGGCATTATTGCCAGATCCGGCTTCTCTTGGTGCACGAACCAAAGGAAAAACATGTATTGGCTGTGTTATCCAAGGCATACAAAACGGCAAACCTAAACAATACTATATTTACAATATTTGCGATCATGAAGCCTGTTATGCAGAAGTAAAATCTCAGGCCATTTCTTATACAACGGGTGTACCTGCAATGATCGGTGCAATGCTCATGCTTCAAGGTGTTTGGAAAAGGCCGGGGGTGTTTAATGTCGAAGAGTTAGAACCCAAGGTATTTATGGATAAGCTCAATATATACGGTTTGCCATGGCAAAGCATGATATTATAAATATACAACTTAAGGAGGGGTTTATGGTGAATAATTATGTGGCTCGATTTTTTTGGCGAATGTTTTTTTTATGCTTGACCATTGTGGTAGGAATGATGAGCAATGGATGGGCAATAACAGCAAAAACAGATTCTTGGCCTCAATTAGATATTTGGCCCGGAAATAATGCTGTTGGAGATCCAACAATAGTTGGCAACCCGCTTTCGATTAGTCTTTGGGTAGATAATGGCGATATTGCTTTGTCTAATCTTGATATCAGATCATTACGACTTTGGTTTGATGACCTTGATGTTACAGCAGTGATAACAGAAGCCTCCTTTAATCAATTTCTTATTGATGAAAATAGATGTATTGTAAATTTTTGTGATATTATATTGCCAGAAGGAATGCATACATTAACTTTTCAAATTGGAAATATTGGCAGCTTAGTCAATAGAATATCCCGCCAAATGAACATTCAAAGCAATAGAGGTTTTCAGGTTGGGTTTCATATGCCTCCATTTGAAGATGGTACCGAACCACAGAATGATTGGAGTATAGAATTAAACAGGGTTAATGAGACCTTTGGCCGTCATCATACCTTAATCGGGTATTTTGGCTCATGGGCAAATGCAAATAACGACTACAATTCATTTGATCTTTTTTTAAACAATCAGATTATTGGGTTAGGGGCAGTTCCAGTGGTTACATGGGAACCATGGCGTGCTGGTGGTGGACCGGAACAACCGGATTATAGCCTGCAAAACATAAGTGATGGCGCACATGACACGTATATTCGTCAATATGCCAAAGATGCATTTACTTTTGGAAAACCTGTTATTCTAAGAATGATGCATGAATTTAATGGCGTATATTATCCATGGTCAGGCTATCGTAATAATAATGATCCATCTTTATATATTAAAGCATTTCGGCATATTGTTGATATTTTTAAGCAGGAATGGGCAAATAATGTTGAATTTGTCTGGTCTCCGAATTTTTCAGCAGATTCGAGAGTTCCTGCCCCATCAAACAATATCGAAGCCTATTATCCGGGTGATGCATATGTAGATTGGATTGGGGTATCCGGGTATAATTGGGGAGTTGATAAACAGATGCAAGCTCAGGGATGGCTGACCTATCCTCAACTTTATGACAGTGAAATGTTTGGAAATTTTCTCACGTCAATGAAAAAAAATCACCCATCAAAAAAAATTCTTATTGCTGAAATTGGATCGAATGAAGGTGATGATACGCATCTCAAAAGTGAATGGATACGCGAAGCCTATGCTTCTATTGGAAGCAATCCAATGATTCATGGTGTTGTATGGTTTAATAATTCTGCGGTTCATGATGCCTCAGGACTAACTGCAGATTTTCGTGTTATTGCGAATCAGGGAGATTCAAATGAACCTTCAGGTGATGTCATGAAAGCATATAAACTCGCAATGGATCCGTATATCCCCCCACCTCCACCCAAAACCTATCCAGTGTATAGATTCTCAGCCAAACATTCGAATCATTTTTTCTTTTCAGCAGATGAAAGTGATAAAGAGTATATGAGTGCAGATGCTAACAATTGGGCATACGATGGCGAGACTTTTCATGTATTTATTACTGAAATCCAAAATACAATGCCTGTTTATCGCTTACGAAACGATAGTTTTGGCGGACATTATTTTACAATCAGTGAGGCTGAAAAAGACAGTTTAATTAATGGAGAGCAATCTATCAAATGGGCATTTGAAAGGGTTGCATGGTATGCCTATCCAACTCCACAAGAAGGAACTATTGCATTACATAAATTCAGAGCGACTATTAACAACGCATTTTTCTACACGGTTGATGAAACAGAAAAGGCAAAATTCGAAACTTCAGGAAGTTGGGTGTATGAGGGAATTGCTTTTTATGTGCTGCCCAAATCTTAATTTTTTTTAATCTAACCCCTTCCCTAAGAAAGCCTAAGGGAAGGGCAACTATAGACTTTCAGATAAATCATTTCACGGCGTTATCGGTCGGAGATATACTAAAATGTATTATCTCCTCCCTCTATCCTTGTGAAATGAATTATCTGAAAGTCAATATTGAGATTGAGGTTGAGATTTTCTCCAATCTTTTTCAACCACAAACGACTGAACAATATCAAATAAATCATTTAACGTAAAAGGCTTGGCTAAAAAAGCATCTGCGCCAATATTTTTGGATTTTTCTTCATGAATCAAGTTATCTGACATAACAATACAGAGTTTATGAGCATACTTATTTTTTAATTCTTTTAATAAGTCTAATCCACTGGATCCATGGGGTAAATTTGCTTCGATTAGGATAACGTCAGCACTTCCGATTGTAGATAAATAATTAATTGCATCAACACAATTATCAAACGCATAAACTTTTCTATTTACGCTAAATGCCAAAACGTCAACAATAAAATCCCGTATCAATTTGTCGGGTTCTATAACTGCAATTTTAACATAGGGTATAATGGCCAATTACCTCACGCAACTTTAATAAATCCCAATTCCGATGTTTTTTTATAAAACATAATTATTCTACTGATATAATCGATATTATCTCGTAAAGCGGTCATTCTATAGTGCCCCATAGGATTACCCTGAGCAAATGATTTTGCCATAACTGCAAGCAATTTGACTCGCTGAAGGAATATGTGTTCAAAATTATAGTCTGTGTTGTATTCTGATTGTGAAATAATTCTATTGATGCGGCCATCCCATTCAAGTGCTTCTTTTGCTATTTGATTGGCATTATTAATAACAGCCTGCCTGCGAAATCTTCCGACAGGATATTCATCTAAATATGCTTGGCACATGATAATAAGAAGTTTTAACCTTGCTACAAACAAATCTTCAGTGCGCAATGAACGCATTTCAGATGCAATAGCACCAAATCTAAGCATAAGATGTCCTATCATAAATTTTTTAAAAAGCCCGTAAGTAAAACAGAAAATATGGAAAATTAAGATATGATTAATTAATTAATTAATTATAAATTTTCAGATAATTAATTGCACAAGGATAGATGGAGGAGATAATACATTTTAGTATATCTCCGACTGATAACGCCGTGAAATTATTTATCTGAAAATCTATAGACTGAACACCTAAATCAAGTTATTATATAGGTCAAGAAAAATTTAATAATAAAAAGCTAAACATGCCACTGATTCGAGAAAAAATAAGAAACTTCTACTCACCTGTTACGATCGTAGTAGTTTCTTGAATAATACCTAATATATTTTTAAATTGACAATCAACCGTTTTAACTTTTGTAATACCACCATCTTTAGCCGCCGCTTCAATACTTGCATCTCCGATTCCAACAAGCCCTAAATAATTCACCATTGTTGCTTCACCTTTTTTAGAACCAATTTGTAACCCAGTTGAATCATCTGGAGTACTCATAGGAACTTTCACATCAGAATATATACCGCCCGGCAGATAAGGGAATGCCATACAGCCCATAAACATGGTTAAACTCAATACACATATCAACAAACTCGCTTTTTTCATCTTAACATCTCCTTGCTTTTTTATAATAGAGTTTATTTTATCTTTTTAATAAAAATAAAATAAATCAGTGGCATGCCATCATTAATAATTTAATATTTTTTCGATGTTTTTAACTTAACTTACTAACTAAATTAAATAATTATAGTGAATTTTAATAAATTTCAATATTTCAATGTTGATTTTTTTCTGTTACTACAATACATATTTATAATCAATATAATAAATAATTCTCCATTGTTAATAAACATGTAGGACAGTCTGAAGGAAACATGAATAAGATTATCGCCATAGCTAATCACAAATCAGGTGTAGGCAAAACAACGACCGCAGTAAATTTTGCTGTATCTTTAGCTCTCATGGAAAAAAAAACATTATTGATTGATTGTGATCCTCATGCTCAAGCAACGAGATATATTGGTCTTGATCCCAAAGCGATGAAGTATTGTCTTTATCATTTTTATAAAAAAGAAGCGATATTTAGCGAGGTCGTTAAAAATACAGAAATTGATTTGTTAGATATTATTCCAGCGTCATTTCAACTTTTAAAAATTGATAACCATCCGCATGAATTCAAACTCAATGAACATTCTCTTCGGTTGAGACTGAATGATGTAAGAAACAAGTACGATTATATTATTATTGATTGTCCATCATCGTTACGGTTTTTAACGATTTCTGCACTCAGTGTTTCAGATGATATGATTATTCCTTATTATTTGCCTTTATGCAGCTTCACAGGGTTAGCCTATTTTCTTGGAACCGTCCGTTATCTTAAACAACACTTATCAATACCCTTACGAATTACTGGTATCTTATTAACCATGTGTAATCACATCAATGAAGTGGATCAATATTACCCCAAACATACAACATTTCCCTTACAACGATTTTTATTAAAAACAACGATTCCTCCAGATGTATTTATCCATGACTCATTTGTAAAAAGAAAACCCGTAGGCTTATATGATATCGGTTCAAAAGGATCAGAAAAATTTTTGAATCTAGCGCTTGAAATCGATACACTTTTTGAAACATAAAACCATAACCAAGATATATGTCAGGATTCATCTATACAAATGATTAACATAACTATGAGGTTTATCCGTGAAAATTACAGATTCTGAAAGCATCAAACATGGTGAAAGAGAGCTTATTGATTCCTTAATTGGTGACTTGAATTGGAATGTTATCGAATCAATTCTAAAAGAAAAACACCATTTAAAATTACAAGACGATGTAGAATACAAAAAAGGCGACATCGTGGTTTATAATAACCAAATCGCGTACAAGCTCAATTTTGATATTAAAATCAACCTTTCAATCCTATTTGATAGAAATGGCGATTGTCTTACAATTTCAACAACAAACGACGAAAGTGAACCACCTCAACAAAAAGAAAATTTCAATAAACTTGAATTCAACGATGTTGAAGAAGAAAATAAAAAACATTTACCATCAGAAGATTTAGTTGAGAATGAATCGTTGAAAATTCAAACACAAAAAATAGATAGCCATGTTGATACATCAAAAATTGAACCTAATGAAAATATCTCTCAAATGGCATCCCAGATTGCTGAAATGATTACAGAAATTAATGAAGAATAATACACATGATAGACTATACAACAATAACTGATATATTTGATGGAATTCTGATAAAAGAAATCGATAAATTTGAAAAAATTAAAGCTATTGATTATCCATTGGTCTATAACCTTGATACGATTTCGTGTCTTGTGATGAGTGTAGAACGTGAGCGCGAAATCAATGAGCACTCAGCAACGGATCCTCCCCAACGTTATCAACGAGAAAGTTTTTTGAATGATTTACAGGAGATGGGCATCGAAATAAACGATCAGCTCAAAACATCCTTTCAGTCTCTATGTGATCAACAACTCATTTATATTGATGCAGAAGGCTATCTGTATGCAAGACCGTCTGCATTCTCTATTACGGATGCAATTGATTCAATTTTTCCGGGAATGCCCAGTTTTCATTTAATCGGATATATAATTCAAACTATCCAAGAAGTATATTCTGGACGAAAAACGATTGACGAAGCTAAACATTCTCTAGAACAAACGCTTTTATCCAGAGGAAAGGTCGAACCCACTAAAAAAGCGCCTAGTTCTCAAGACACAAATCAAAAACAAAATTATTCAAGACGACTGTCTCAATTACTATCCAAAACGCAAAAAAAAACTGACCAACCTGTTGTAATTAGTAAAAGCGGAGTATCATCAAATAGAAAAATTGAAATTCGTTCCTTATTTGGAAAACAGGAACCCATCGAATCTGAAATCAAACCTGAATCTTTAGCCCCTCCAGTACAACACAAAATCGATACTGAAACAGAACCTATTAAATCTCAATCGCTAACTGATGTACAACCCAACGATGACATGAGTATCAATGAGTCATCACCCCAACAAAATGAGATTTCCCCAAAAAATGACCTGTTAACTCAACCCCATAGTATCTCTCCTGAACCCTTACCAGAAACACTATCGGATGAACCCATTTCTATAGTTCATCCAGATAGACATCCATCCGAAAGTGTAGCTGATGAAATAGAGGAAGATAGTTTTGCTGAACATCAAGATGCTGATGAGATAATCTCAATTGCTGATCCCCATATTGCGAAACCGATCCAGAAGAAAAAACAAGATTCAATTCAACAGACAGAAGCGCCTGAGCTTGAGTACGAAGATTCGGAGGAGATAATCTCAATTGCTGATCCCCATATTGCGAAACCGATCCAGAAGAAAAAACAAGATTCAATTCAACAGACAGAAGCGCCTGAGCTTGAGTACGAAGATTCGGATACTGCAGAAATAAAAAAAAGTGCCATCGCAGATGATCTTATTGAACTACAAATCGCAGAATTTGAAAAAGAACTAGCCATACTTTGCCCATTATGCGCACAAGGTAAAATTCTCTCAGGTGTCACTGAAAAAGGCAAGGTATATTACTCATGCTCTTATCCGCGATGTAAATTTATCAGTTGGTCAAAGCCATATCATTTTGTATGTCCGACGTGTAAAAACCCATTCTTAATTGAATTTTCAAGTGAAACCATCAAACTTGGCCTTAAATGTCCTCGATCCACATGCTCTTATTCTCAACAGGGAATTCTTGATCCATCAAAACAGCAAAAACAACGCCTTGGCATTTCCAAATCCGATGAATCCGACACCAAAACTTTAGTCAAGCGTAAACGTGTTGTGCGTAGAGTAAAAAAAAATTAATAAACTATGCATTATGTTATGCTTGAGACAACACATGTTTTTCTAAGGTAAAGCAAATCAATTCACCTTCAAAGACTAACTGATCTTCTTTTTTGACAATCACATGAACAGTTTTCTTTTTTCCAGAGGCTTGCGTAACTGTTGCCTCAGAAATCAGTGCATCTCCAACACGTACTGGCTGAATGAATTTCACTTGAGCTGAGCCTAAAACCACATTCGGATGATTCACTGCTAACATAGCCGCATAATCAGCCAATCCAAAAATAAATCCGCCATGAACAAGGCCTGTTTCATCTGCAGCCATATCCGGTTGAGCAACAAATTCAATCCTTGATTGGTCTTTAATCAATTCTATAGACCTGCCACATAAACGTTGATCAATACATTGATGCGTTTGTATAGACAAAGTTTCCTTCATCGTTTATATATCCCTTATGTTATATTATCTCTTTTATTCTCCTAGGTAACTGAAAATAAAAACAACTACCATGCACGCCGTCACTTTCAACAAAAATTTTTCCTTTGTGGGCTTCCAAAGCCATTCTACAAAATGCCAAGCCTAATCCTGTTGAATAATTTTGACCCTCTCTGTCCTTTTTAACATATTTATCAAATATACTTTGATGAAATTCCTTAGGAATTCCGGGCCCATTATCTTTTATATGAAAAAGTATATGGTTTTTATCAGGATAAGAATACCCTAATTTGATTATTTCAGTAATAGGCGTAAAAGAAATGGCATTGGTCAACAGATTCTGAATAACTCTTAAAATGATCCTTCGATCAGCATTAAAACCAGAAAATTCACATGAAGCATACTCTTTTTGCACTTCGATTTGACGCATCTTTAACTGACTATCCAAACGGGCAACTGATTCATTGAGGAGTTCTTCTGGATTAAGCAGTTCTAAGAAGATTGGCATACTTCCATCTTCCAATTGCGCAATATCCAGTAAATCTAAAATCATTCGGTACAACGTATCACAGCCAAGTGTTGCAGAATTCACATATTCCCGATTATCTTCATCAATGGTATAGGATAAAATATCTAAATTCGCAATCACTTCAGATATGGGTCCTTTGAGATCATGAATCAACATATTAAACAAATCGGTTCTCAGCGTTTCTAATTTTTTAAGTGCTTGATTTTTTTTCTTTAAAATATTTCGATTATTTCGTAATTGTTGAGCTAAATAAAGTGTTTCAATAGAACTGATCACATGACTTGCAATTTGCATGAGTATGTCTTGTTCAGATTCAGAAAATGCATCTGGCCCTGTCTTTTCAGTAACACTTAACACCCCAATCACTTTATTACAGCTCAATATGGGAATAATTAGAAAAGCCTCTTTTTCATATCGGCTTCCATTAGTCTTGACGTTGAGAAGCTCTTCCATATTTTCATTGGATAGACGTTGCCTATGTTTCACCACCCAGCCTGACGGCGAAGTATCATCAATAACTTTGTTGATGCCAATCAATTTTGGGTCTGTTGATGCCATAATCTGAAGTGTCTTACGGTTTTTAACAACCATAATCGACCCTTTTCGGGTATTCATACATTCAACGATATTCAAAAGAATATTTTGTAATTTGTCTTCATAAGACAAGGCATAATCGTTAGACACTCGGAGTATCTTTACAAATACCTGAAATAATTGTTCATTATGATTTAGCATGATTTTCTCTCTAACTTTTAAAAAAAACTTCGTGAATTAAAGATTTTCTGACAATCGTTTTTTGGCTACTTCATTTTTTGTATAAATTAGGTGTATATCATTCAATAAATCATCGGTTTTAATCTTTTTTCCCAATGCAGAATACAGATCAACCAGATGAAATTTAATGTCAATATTTTTTGGGTCTTCTTTTTCTGCTTTGTTTAAATATTCAATGGCTTTGGATTGATTATCTTGATGTTTATAAATCACACCTAATTTATACAAAAAATCTTTTCTTGTTGGAAATTGTTTAATTAAAAATTCATAGGACTCTAAGGCATAATCATAACAGTTATTACTAAAATATAATTCTGCGATTTCTTCCTTTAAAACCAATGTATTATCTGCAAATTGTAAAATATGATCAAATACGGATTTGGCTTTTGAATAATGTTGTTTTTGGATAAGGATTTTGCCAAAAGATAACCCACGATCCACATGTCGTGGACTAATAGAGATAGCCTTTTCAAAAAATTTTAATGCCTTATCGAGTTGGTCTTTCTTAAAATAGATTTCTCCCAAATAATGAAACGCAAACACATCGTTTCGATTCATGGTTGCTGCTTTGTAAAAGAGTTTCTCTGCTTTTTCAATATCATTTGCCTGATAATAAAGATAGGCCAATGAACGTATCGGACGTGTAGAATTTGGATCGGCCTGCATTGCAAGTTTCGCTTCAGCAATCGCTTCGTCTAACTTCCCAGCTTCATGCAGGTCTCTTGATTTTTTTAAATGAATAATGGATTCAGGAGGGTAATTGGTTCTTTGAATCACTGCAAGAATTTTTTCCCCTAGCGATTTTACCGTAAGCGGTTTTAAAATATAGGCATCAATATCGTATTCACCGGCTTCTGCTACAACATCTCGTGTCCCTTCAGCAGTAATCATTATTACTGGCAGGTCCCGCAATCCTTTGTCCTTACGGATAAGTTCTAAAAGTTCTATACCGCTCATCACAGGCATATTCCAGTCAATCATAGCCAAATCAATCGATTCACTTTTAATCATATTCCATGCTTTTTTCCCATTTGTTGCATACCGAAATGTCTTTCCAATTTTTAGAATTTTTAGCATAGCCCGAATAGATTTTGACATATTTTCCATATCATCAACAATGAGAATGCTTATCTCCTGCGGGTCCAACATATCATGCTCCTCTATATGTTTTGGCAATAATCTTTGTTTAGAACGAGTTTAGCAAGGGCGATTAATGCCACTTCATAGCCTGTGCTCCCAAGGCCTGTGATTTGTCCAGTCGCGATATCTGCAATCATCGAATGATGACGAAATGCTTCCCGCTTATAAATATTTGATAGATGAACTTCAATCACAGGCACATTGAGCATGACAATAGCATCACGTAATGCAATGCTGGTATGCGTATAAGCTGCTGGATTAATAATAAGTCCTGCAATTTGCCCTATCGCTTGCTGAATGCGTTCCACAAGAACACCTTCAGTATTCGACTGAAACGTTTCAATACTAAAGCCTAAAGAACTGCCTAGGTTAATGAGTGTTTGGTTGATATCATCTAACGTTGTTTTTCCATAAATATGGGTTTCACGTTTGCCCAATAAATTTAGATTAGGACCATGAATAATTAGAACTTGCAACGGGTTATCAGATGGTTTCATAATTATCTCTCATTAACTTTCTAAATGAATGAATCGTTTCTGCATAATTGGAACTACCAAAAATTGCTGAACCTGCAACCATAATATCTGCTCCTGCCTGAGCTACAGACTGAATAGTTTTTGGATTCACCCCGCCATCAACTTGAATTCGGGTAGAAAGACCTTTATCCAAAATCATTTTACGAAGCAACCGAATCTTTTCCAATGTATTAGGAATAAAATGTTGACCTGCAAAGCCGGGATTCACACTCATGACTACGACATAATCGACCATTTCAATAACCCATTCAATGGATGACAAGGGGGTTGCTGGATTAAGCGCAATTCCTGCCTGACATTTCTGATCTTTAATCCATTGAAGCATTCGATGCGCATGCGTGCAGGCCTCAATATGTACTGAAATACAATCCGCACCTTCCGCAACAAATAAGGGAACAATCACATCTGGATTGTCCACCATTAAATGCACATCAAGCGGTAATTGGGTAAGTTTTCTCAATACGTTTACGATAACTGGACCATAAGTCATATTCGGCACAAAATGGCCATCCATGACGTCAATATGTATCCAATCAGCTCCTGCAGCTTCAACTGCCTTGATTTCTTGTTCAAGAATAATTAAATTAGCGGATAATATGGATGGAGCAATTAATTTCATCATGTAGAATCCTTTTTTACCATCTATTTGTTTTGAGTTATAAATATATAGACTTTCAGATAATTCATTTCACAAGGCTATAGGGAGGAGATAATACATTTTAGTATATCTCCGACCGATAACGCCGTGAAATTATTTATCTGAAAGTCTATAGTTACCAATAATCGTACTTTTTTGTCTGCATCAATTCATTGTCTTCAAATAAAACTACCGTTGCCTGTTGATTTTTTGGTATAAAAGCCCACAGCGTTTCGCTTGGAGATATAACGTCATCTATAATTGGAATAGTGAAACCAAAAAGAGTAAGTTCAACTCGAATATGCTTTTTAAGATATCCATGGTTTAATCTGTAACTAAATAACCGAACGCCTGTAATATTTACAGGGGTATTGCTTTGTTCTGTATTACGGTTAATGACAATATCTACATTTCCAAATTCTACAATCCGATACCCATACTGTGGAGATTGAGAAATAACGATATTCATAGGTTTACTTTCATCATGTGTAGATGAAATTTTGCCTATGGACACTCTTTTTTTTTCAATGACATGGATTGCATCATCCACGCCCAGTCCTACTAATTCATCCATCATAAAGGTTTTCGGTTTCGGCCCTAAACTGATTAGTAAATCAACGCCACTATCCCTTTGAATTTGAGCTTTATGTTTGGGCACATGAACGATAATATGATTCTGAGGAATAGTTTCATCATATGCATGCGAAATCACATGAATTGCAAGCTCATGATTCTTAAGAATAATCCTTGCATCATCAAATGGAAACCCACGTAAATCTGGCATAAAAATCTGTTGGCTGCCTTTTGAAAGAATTAAAAATACATCCCGACCTTTTTTAACCACTGAACCAGAATACGGTGTTTGACGAATAACATGATCTTTGGTTATGTTTTCACTGTTTTCTTCACCTTTAATTTTTACGTTTAAATCCAAATCTCCCAACTGTTTTATAACCGTTACAATGTCTTTTCCTTTAAGCTCAGGTACAATAACTGTATCTTGATTTTTAATTAACAGGTGTAATGTTAAAAATGCAATCCCCGCAATAATTATAAAGACAATTGTAATCAACATGACTATGTTGAACAGTTTTCGAATCAAAGTGTAACCATCTTGACTTGATTAAGTATTTTCAAAAATCGAAAATCGAAAATTTGTATATTATTTTTTTTGTAAACACGCTGCAAAAAAGCCATCCATTGAATAGGCTTCTGGAGTGGAACGAAAGAAACCGTGTTCATCAAAAAAAACATGTATATCTACAGACACCCAATGTGGCTTTTGGATAACTGT
>PDZT01000289.1 GCA_002753105.1 Deltaproteobacteria bacterium YD0425bin50
AATTTTAACAATCAAGACTGATGTAAAGTCTTCTGCTCCGAATGGAACCGTAAACTTGGGCATTGCAGGGCTTAACTTTGATGCTCCAGGATGCACTATAAGTGGAACGCCAGCTTATGGATATCCAATGACAATATCGGCCTCATCTTTAGCGCCCGTTGTTACATTGAGTGTAAATGGCTACTACAGCACAGGATACCAGGAGCCAAATGTTAATCTTGGTAACGTGTCTTCAGCAACAATAAAGTGGAGCGCAACAAATTCCACGCACTGTAATACTTATGGCCAAAGCACTTTAAAACTTACTGACGGAACAAAGTGGGATTTAAATAATTTGCCGACATCAGGGACAAGGACTTTTAACACTGCGGGTCAGACCAATTTGCTCGGCAATCCCATCAACGCCACATCTATTGGCATTCAATGCTGGGGTGCTAACAGTGTATCAGACAGTAAAGGAATTATAGTCAGCTGGACGCCGACAACGACAACTTGCACTGATTCTGACGGAGGAAAAGATTATTATGTAAAGGGAAGTACAACTGGTTTAAGTCCTTCAACTGGGCAGGTTTATAGCGGAGGAGATGTTTGCGGATATGCTGGAAATACTTATGCTGGCGAAGGTTATCTTGTAGAACATTATTGCTCTGGACAATATCATACAAACGAAGTAATAAAATGCCCAAATGGATGTGTTAATGGGGCGTGTGTAGCGGCAGCTCAGCCGTCAATTACTATAACTTCGCCAAATGGTGGAGAGGTGTGGAAGGCTGGAGAGACTCATAAAATTACATGGACTGCCAATAATGTGCCTCAGGGAACGTTTGTCAATATTAATTTAAACGATTCAGTAAAGCAGATTAATTATGGAATTGCAAGTGTTTTGGCATCGACTGGAGTTTATCAATGGACTGTTTCTCAAACTATGGCTGGGCTTAACATAGTCAGCTCCAATCTTAAAATGCTAGTAATCTATGATGGCGCAAAAGATTACAGCGATAATTACTTTACTATTTTGGGTCCTGCGTGCGGTTTGCTTTTCGACAAAATTCAGGCCTCCATGCAAAAAACATGTTCTGATCCATTGTATGATGAATTGGCAGATGTAAACAAAGATAAAACTGTTGATATGGGAGATTTTTCATTGCTTACTCCCAATATAGCAAATGAAAATTGGTGTCAAGGAAAATTATTAGACACAACAAATCCCTGCACCAGTGTGATTACAGGCATTACAGTGACATCACCAAATGGAGGCGAAGTTTTTGGTACAGGGCAGACAATGAGCATTTCATGGACAAACACTGGATTGGCTCAAACAGACACATTAAAAATAAGTCTGATCGATGCAAACACAAATATTTCCACAATAGTTGCGTCGGGTCTTTTAAGCACTACAACCAATTATTCCTATGCAATTCCGTCTGGATTAGCTGCAAGCAGCAAATATAAAATTACTATTGCAGCAGAAAGAAGCGGTGGCACTGTTGTAAGCGATTCAAGCGATAATTATGTAAGCATTGTTGCGCCAACGGCGAATTTAAACAACCAAGACCAGTTAGCCAGCATAAGCCAATCGTTGGCAAACATAATGTCTCTTTTGAATCTTTTGGGAGGTCAGTAAAAACTAAATTGCAAAACAGCCCCGCCTTGGCGGGGCTGTTTTTGATTGTTGTACATCGCAATTAATTAGCAGTATAATTATATAATTAACAAAATTTTATATATGAAAACAAAACTTTTTGTAGTTTCAGCTGTTTGTTTGGTGGCTGTTTTGTGTTTTGTTGCTCCAGCAAGCGCACAAACCATTGAAGAGCAAATTCAAGCTTTAATGGCGCAGATTCAAGCTTTGCAACAGCAGATTGTCCAATTGCAAGCAACGCCAGCAACAGATAACATAACCCAACAAACACAGCCAGCACAACCAACATCATCTACACCCTGGTGCCACACTTTTAATATCACGCTGAAATTGGGAGATACGGGCGAGGAGGTTAGAGCTCTTCAGATAGCTTTTCAAAAAGAAGGGTTTAATGTTTCTCAAGACACCTCGGGAGTATTTGGCCCCTACACAAGAAGGGCATCTATTCTGTTCCAACAAAAATATGCTTCTGAAATTTTAGCTCCATACGGGCTTACAAAAGGCACAGGATATGTTGCTTTGACAACAAGAAGAAAACTTAATACTTTATATGGTTGTGGGACGGCTTATCATTATGAATGCAAAAATTTAAGGTGTGTCCAGATTGCTGGAGTTGGCACAAATCAATGTTTATCCCACAGTAATTGTGCGACACAGCCTGTTTGTACGCCGAATTGGTTCTGTACATCGTGGAACGACTGTGTGAGTGGTGTACAAACGAGAACATGCACGGATTCAAGTAATTGTGGAGTTCTGACGGGAAAGCCAGAGGTGAACCAATCGTGCGTTGTCTGCGCGCCATCATGGCAGTGCAGCTCGTGGAGTGCATGCACTAACGGAGCGCAAACAAGGACTTGTACAGATTCAAATAGCTGTGGCGTGGTCACAAATAAACCGGCAGTAACACAGTCATGCGCCGTTGCTGTTTTTACAGCTCAGACACATCCTGCCACCAATGTTAATTACCAAACTCATACAGCAACATTTAATGGGAGTGTTAGTGCTCCCGCAATGTGCCATTTTGAGTACGGCCTAACCCCGCCTTATTATAGCCATTTGACTCCTTCTGTTGAAATTATGGATGGCGGAAATTTCAGCGCAAACGTTACGGGACTTGATTCAATCAGTACAGGATTGCTTATCCACTACCAAGCAGTTTGCACGTCTCTTTCCGGAAGTGTGGCTGAGGTATTTGGCGGAGACAAATTTTTTAGTGATACCTCTTGCAAACCGTATTGGACATGCAGTGAATGGAAAACGTGTTTTGACAATGGCTTTGACAGTAGGAGTTGTGTTGATGCCAACCATTGTCCCACTGAAGTTGGCAGGCCTGATGAAGTAAGGCAGGAAACATGCACATGCCAAGAAGGTTTTACCTATGGTCCGTGGATGGGTACGCTCTCTGTGGGAAGTTTGAGCCAGGATAAAACATGTTTGAATGGCGGTCAGGCAAGGACATATTCTGGCAATTCGTGCATTAAATATGGTTGGGCGGACAGAGTTGACGTTTTTGCTCAAGCCTGCACAGATGCTTGTTCTCCAAGGTGGACATGTTCTCCATGGAGCCAATGTGCGGGCGGCACGCAAAGCAGGACCTGTATAGACTCAAACAATTGTGAAATTGCTATCGGCTCCACAGGTACTCCGTTACAAAGAAGATCGTGTATTGAAAACCCTATTGCAGAATCCGTTCTACGCGTGATTACAAACCCTGCCAGTGATGTGACAGCCATCACAGCAACTTTAAACGGCGTTGTTTCAGCGCCGGGGGGCGGACACGTTATTCCAAAAGTTTGGTTTGAATACGGGACAACCACAAGTTACGGAAAAAGTACATTAATGAGCATGGTTTTTGGAGGAGGTCATTTCTTCCACGGAGGTTTTAATAGTTCAACTTGGACAGAGTTTTCTCCGGGCACAACATATCATTATCGTGCTGTTTCCACGGATAATTTTTTGAGCACTGTTTATGGCGAAGACAAAACTTTTACTACCCTTCCAAGCACAATTGGGGGCGGCAATGTTTGCAATCCAAATTGGCAGTGTGGCCCATGGTCAGTGTGCACAAATAGTGTTCAAACAAGAGCGTGTGCTGATGCAAACAACTGCCAAACATCTTTGAATAAGCCTTCCGAATCTCAGTCCTGCGCGCCTGTTCAGCCTTCAATTACAGTTACGTCTCCCAATGGAGGCGAAATATTTGAAAAAGGAAAAGATATTACCATTAACTGGACATCCCAAGGATTGAACACTGTATATGTGAGGGTGAATTACTATAACACAAGTGGTGTTCTTGAGCCATTAAATCAGATGAATTCAGCCACGTGCAGAATTACAATTTCGCCGGTAGATGCAGCTCTGGGCACTTACACCATCAAAAATGGCATGTCCGGTTGTGGATTATTGCCAGAAAGCACCAGGATCAAATTTAAAGTTTACGGATATCTTACAAATGGCGCTGGATATAGCGATTTGAGCGATAATTATGTCAGCGTTGTTCCCCAAACAACCAGTTACGTTCCAGAAGAACAGCTTGCCAGCATAAGTCAGGCGCTGGCAAATATATCCAACTTGATCAGCCAGTTGGTTTCCGGACAATAAAAAATTAAATAAAAAGCCCCCGCCAAGGCGGGGGCTTTTAAAATACTTTTTAAACTTTTTCTTCCAGTTTGACTTTTAAATCAAGTTCTTTGCCGTCTCTCAAAATTTTTAAAGTAGTTTCTCCGCCGATTTTACATTTTTGCAGGGCGTGGGCAAGCGGATTTTTCATTGTTATTTTTTCTCCGTTGCATTCTGTAATAATGTCAAATTCTTTGACTCCGGCCTTGTCTGCTGAAGAATCTTTAACAACGGGGGATTCGCCCAAAGTTTCTCTCACAACTATTGCCCCGTCTTCCACTAAAAGCCTGTTTGCTTTTGACATCTCTTTTGAAAGCATGACATATTTTATTCCTAAAAATGGCATCACAATTTTTCCGTATTTTTTGACCTCTGCCAAATCTTTCTTTACATAATTTATGGGAATGGCAAATCCAATGTTTTGAGCTCCCATAATCATGGCTGTATTCACGCCAATAACCTGCCCCTCCATATTTACCAATGGTCCGCCGGAATTTCCGGGATTAATGGCTGCGTCAGTTTGAATCAATCCCCTCAAATTTTGCATTTGGTTTTCAATTCCTCCAAAAGCTGTGATATATCTTGAAAGTCCTGAAACAATACCGGCTGAAAGCGTGTCGGTGAATTCGCCAAGGGGGTTACCCACGGCCACAACGTCTTCTCCAAGCTGGATTTGGTCAGAATTTGCAAGCTCTAAATAAGATAAATCTTTGGCATCAAGCTTTAAGATGGCAATATCATTTATGGGATTTCTGGACAGCACTTTTGCAGGATATTTTTTGGTGGGGCTTATGATTACTGTGTAGTCGGCTGAGGCGTCTGCCACCACATGATTTGAAGTGACAACATAGCCGTCTTGTGAAATTATAAAGCCCGACCCTCCGCCAATTTGTGTTTTTTCGGTTTTTCCCTGGCCCGATTTATTCATTTTAGGAACAATCAATTCCCTGCCTCCATATGGAAAACTGTAAAAGTCATCAACTTTAGGCAAATCTTTTGAAACAATCACGGTAATAACCGCCGGACAAACATTT
>PDZT01000290.1 GCA_002753105.1 Deltaproteobacteria bacterium YD0425bin50
GTGGACTCGTAAGGACCAAAAATGTATTAAGTACGATGATGCACAGCTTTGTAGCAATGGCTTTAATTGGGGTTTTATGGGTTGTTTGCGGTTATTCGCTTTCATTTGGTAAAAATATTTTAGGCGGGATAATTGGGTGGAATAGCGACTATTTTTTTTTAAAAGGGATTGATGATGCTATGTCCGGCGGGATTCCTGAATATATCCTTGCTATGTTTCAAGGTAAGTTTGCAATAATAACTCCAGCGTTGATAAGTGGGGCTTTGGCAGAGCGAGTATATTTTCGTGGCTATTGTTTATTTATTACTCTCTGGTTTTTATTTATTTATTGTCCGTTATGTCACTGGGTATGGTCGTCAGACGGCTGGTTATTTCATGCTGGAGCAGCAGGGGTTATTGATCTTGCGGGCGGTCTTGTAATACATGTTTCAGCAGGTTTTAGTGCGCTTATTGTTGCATTATTTTTAGGCAAACGTATCGGATATACTAAAATTCCTATAAAGCCTAACAATATGGTAATGACGCTTATGGGTGCAGGATTGTTATGGGTTGGCTGGTTTGGTTTTAATGCTGGCTCTACAGTTCAAAGTGATCTTGCTACTGCAAGAGCTTTAACGATGACTCAGGTATCCGCTGCCAGCGGTGCGTTAACATGGATAATTATAGAGGCAATTATCTTTAAAAAAGCGACATCACTTGGTTTTGCATCTGGTGTGTTGGCAGGATTAGTTATTATTACACCAGCAGCAGGAGTTGTCAAACCAATTGGCGCTTTAATACTTGGCGCACTGTCATCCATTGTTTGTTATATGGCTTTAAATATGAAAAATAAACTGGGCTATGATGATTCATTAGACTGTTTTGGTATTCATGGAGTTGGAAGCGGGCTTGGAGTTTTTTTATTATCCTTTTTTATCCGCGACAGTTGGATGATAGATGCAGCATCTAAATCGGCATCAGGTCACTGGAATGCTTTGAATCAATTTTTTATCCAACTTTTGGGTTTAGGAACGACTATTCTCCTCGCAACAATTGGCACATATATTATTTGTTTTATAACAGAAAAAACTGTTGGATTTCGAATAGATGAAGAAAAAGAATTGGTTGGTTTAGACTATTCCTTGCATGGAGAGGATGGTTATGGCTTAATAAATATTGATCGGATATAATTTTAAATACATACATGGTCTTAATGATTAGAAAAATAAGTAATAAACTTGTAAAGACGGAACATTGTGTTGCGTCTTTCTTGGTTATTTGTAGGGGCAGGTTTTAAACCTGCCCCCTACGTTAAACGATTCCCCTACTCGATACGTATTTAGCGTTTCATGTACTAAGCAACTGACGCAATATGGCTAATCCTTCCTGACATGTAACCCTTTTTTCTACAGGTTGCTTCAAAATTCCAATGATCTGAGGCATTAATTTAATAGCCTGATCAATTTTTGGATTAGAGCCTTTAACATATGCACCGATGGAAATCATATCTTCTGCATCCTGATACATCGCCATCATATCAATCAGCTTTTCACGTAACGCTCGGTGTTCTGGTGTAGTTACATCTCTAAGCACACGGCTTGCACTAGCAAGTACATCAATAGCCGGATAATGTCCACGATTTGCTAATTTTCTTGAAAGAACAATATGGCCGTCCACAATAGAACGTACCGTATCCCCAACAGGATCATTTAAGTCATCGCCTTCCACTAAAACGGTATAAATACCTGTAATACTACCTTTCCCTTTTACATATCCTGCACGTTCAAGTAATATGGGAATTTGGACAAAAAAAGAAGGAGTATAGCCTCGTGATGTTGGTGGTTCACCGGCAGCCAAACCAACATCTCTTGATGACATTGCAAAACGTGTTATTGAATCGATCATCAGAAGCACATGCTTTCCCTTGTCACGAAAATATTCGGCAATCGTGGTTGCCAAATAAGCGCCTCGCATTCTAACCAATGGTGCAGTATCAGAGGTTGCAGCAACGACAACAGCGCGTTTTCTTCCTTCTTCACCAAGCGTTTCCTGAACAAAATCGGTTACTTCTCTTCCACGTTCTCCAATTAAACCGATAACAGTTATATCTGCGGATGTATGTTTGGTCATCATTCCCATCAACATACTTTTTCCTACTCCAGAACCTGCCATGATAGCTACTCGCTGGCCTCTGCCTAATGAGATGATCAGATTGATCGCTGAGATACCCACATCCATTAATTCTTTGATGGGTTTACGTTCCATTGGATTTATGGGGTTTCCATATAGAGGATATTGATCTGTAGCAGGTATTGGACCTAAACCATCAATGGGTTGACCCATGCCGTCAATAACTCTGCCGAGAAAAGCTTCTCCCACATCGGCTTTGGGACTATTGCCAACGAGCTGGATTCGGCTGCCGGGTCTTAATCCGCGAGTC
Source organism: Deltaproteobacteria bacterium YD0425bin50 (assembly GCA_002753105.1). GTDB lineage: Bacteria > Desulfobacterota > Desulfobacteria > Desulfobacterales > YD0425bin50 > YD0425bin50. Next base: position 2,420 of record PDZT01000290.1, read on the forward strand.
TCGCCATACGGCATCAACAAAATTCGCTCTTCTTTAAACCCTACCACTTCAGCCATAATGGATTTTCCATGATCATTTTTAATGCGACATAAGCTGCCTATACTCATTCCCATACCATGGCCTTCAGCTATTAGACCAACAACTTTAATGATTTTTCCTTCAAGAGAAATCATCTGAGTATCATCGATAGCTTCAATATATTTGTTCCAGTCAATAGCAATCTGTCTTGACATATATTTGATTTCCTTATTCCCCACTCAATTTTTACATTCCCCAAATGGTTATGGTTTTATCTTGATATACTTCTTTTCTACAGAAAATTTTTTCTTCCCATGATTTGACTGTACTTCGATCAAAAATGACCAGATGACCTTCAGTGCATCCAAATTTATCCATGTATTTATACGTTTGGTCAAGACCGTCTGATATGGTTTTTTCAAGAGATTTGTGCAATAGTTTCAACTCAATGATTTCTTTTTGAATGCCTTTGGGATAAGGCCAGATAATCGCTAAATCAGTTCGTCCCCTGCCAAGACCATATTCTCTTTCAATTCTGCCGCCAGAATTGATAATTCTTTGCAGAAAAGCCTGCATCAATAGTTGCGGGCCAGCTTCTTTGTACTCAAATCTTTCTATCCAATGCTCTGAATGTTCTCTGAAAAATTCCTGAAAAGCCTTTAATAGTTTTTCAACGTCTAAACGACTATCAGACGAAATATACCAAGAAGATTGTATTTTTGAGGCCAAATTGTATTGCGTAATTATGGTCAATTCTCTTGGGATAACTTCCCGGTAAATGGGATTTGAAATCATAAGTTCAGAATTATTTTTTTTGATAAGTCCTAAATCGATTACATATTGAGTATCATCTGGATTTATTTTTTCAATGTATTTACCTTCCAGCATGGGACATATAACATTTCTAACTCTATCTTCCCTTAATTTATCTGCTAATTGGTCAAGATGAGTTTCCCGTCTTAAAATAATATTTTCTTTTGCCTGTATTACCATATCTTCTGTAATTGGTTTTGTTCGGTCCCTGCCTGATTTCATTTCAAAAGCAACTTCATAAGCTAGCGCATTCACCAGCCACGGCTGCCCTTGGGTATATTCCCAAATCAGCTCTTTCGCTTTAGAATCAAACTCTTGATCTGTTTCTTTTGTATGTTCTTCAATCAGCGCATTAACTTCAGACTGAATAAAATTTCCCAGTCGTAAAGATTTAGCCTTAATATTAAATGCACTGCCACCTGTAATAATTGCTTTTTCTTTGTCAGAATGAATCCGATAGTCCCGGACATCTCGAACACCGCATAAAATGATGGACTGAGGGAAATGATCAGGTCGTTTATCATATCCTGAGCGGATTTGACGAAGCACAGAAATTAAGGTATCTCCGATCAAAGAATCAATTTCATCTATCAATAAAACCAATGGCTTTTGGCTGTTTTGTGCCCAACGGCTAATCACTTCATTGAATGCCGCATCTTCTCCGCTTTTTTCAAGAATATCAGGCCATACCGTATCAGGATATAAGTTGTTTAAATAAACTCTTGATCTGGAACCCATTTCATTTAAAATTGCTTTGATTCCGCGTTTAACATTTTCCCGCGCTCCCTGAGCCGCTTCGACATTGATGTAAAGGCAACAATATTGATCTCTCGCATTTAAGTATTTCATTAAGGCTAACAGACAGGATGTCTTGCCTGTTTGCCTAGGTGCATGTAGAACAAAATATTTTTTCTGTTCAAGTAAATATAAAATCTCTTCCAAATTAAAACGTTCAAGAGGATTAAGACAATAATGATCTTCAGGCTTAACTGGGCCGGCAGTATTAAAAAAACGCATAAGATTACCTTTCGTTTTTCATTTTTGTGTAGTGGATTTTTTTAAAATGATATTTCGTCTATCTGTAGGGCAAGTATCGCCATTACTTGTTTAAACATTAGGCGTTTATCACTCTATAATCAAGTGATTAATTGCTTCGGAACTATGCAGGTATTATATAAATGAATTGATTTGCAGTAATAAAAAATGCTTGACTTTATCTACCGATTGGTAGATAAAATAAAACCATTCAAATGGTAGATAAAATCATATTTAATTACAGGTAGCTACGCTATGCCTAAGCATCCAGCCGATATCGATATTCGTGAACGTATCATTGAAGAGACAATCCAATTATTTGCAACAAAAGGATATGACGGTACATCGTTGCAACTCATCGCTGACGCCATAGGAATTAAAAAATCATCTCTCCTTTATCACGTATCATCAAAAGAAGAATTGAGAGATCAGGTCTATAAAAATTTATTAAGTCACTGGAAAAATGAACTTCCTCAACTACTGTCAACTGCATCTGGTGAGCATGACCGGTTTTCATCAGTGATCAACGCTTTTGTCAGTTATTTTCTTGAAAATTCAAATAGAAGCAAGGTTGCTATTCGAGAAATGCTAGACCGACCTGATGAAGTGAGAAAAGCCGTCAAAGAACATCTTGGATCATGGATTAAACTGATTACCGATTATATTGTGTTAGGGAAAAAGTTGGGTGTTGTTAAGCCCGACATCGACCCGGATTCGTATATCATTCAGGTAATCATGATGGTAATCGGCACTGTAGCTTTAGGTTCTGTCATTTCTGCAATGTTTGATAATAAAGATAGTAGAAACATAAACCCATTAATCGGAGAACTTGAACGCATCGCAAGACATGCGTTGCTTGTCAATCCAACACCTAAACCCCAAAAAACTGGAGGGAAAAGCTCATGAGCAGCAATTTTTATCAGGATAACCCGGATTTAAAATTTTATATTGAAAAATATATTGATTGGGACCCGCTTGTAGAACTCACAGAATACAAATT
>PDZT01000291.1 GCA_002753105.1 Deltaproteobacteria bacterium YD0425bin50
ACGTAAACTATCCCCGCGTATCACTTCAAAATGTTCACGAAATTTATCTTTTAATTCTCTCTGCCATTGAAAAGTCAAATTGGCTGGGGTAACAATTAAGATTCGTTTAATTAATCCCCGAATTTTTAATTCTTTGATCAGAAGTCCAGCCATGATTGTTTTGCCTGCTCCGGGGTCATCTGCAAGCAAAAACCTAATCTGAGGTATTTTTAAAAAACAATCATATACTGCCTCTAACTGGTGGGGAAGAGGATCAATGCGGGATATTGAAAGGGTAAAATACGGGTCATATTCATAAGCTAAACCTAAACGCAACGCTTCAATAGCTATTTTTGCTTTGTGTGAATCCCCTTTATAGGAGCCTTCTTCTACAAGAACAATGCTTTTAAACTGGTTTTCTGTAATCGTTCTGTCAAAAAAGGTACCGTTTTTTTCACCTTTAGCTATAAGTTTATAGGATGAACCAAAGGCTTGTAAAAGAATAACTACCGATGGTTCAGGTAAAAAATCGGCTTCTATGGTCTGCCCCTGCTTCATATTCATATTGCTTTCTCATTTTTGTATGTAGAGACGCCATGCATGGCGTTACGATCATTCCCACGCTCCAGCGTGGGAACGATCATATTACCCATAACAAATCTACCGCTTAGGCGGCAACGCTTCTTTAACTACCGCACCATCTTTTTCGCTTAAGATCAGCAAAGCAAATTCCGCTACAGTGTCAAGTTCATCGGTACTTAAACTCGCATAATCAAACATTCCTCTCAGATCCGTATAACCATCCTTATAAAATATCACAGAATTGTTTTTTAAACGGGCATATACTTTTACATAAACCTTGGGTAAGGGCTTGGTTGTATTTTTTAGACTCACCTTAACCTGTCCATACGTTTCAATGAGTTGCACTTGTAATGAATTATAATACACAGCCATTGATTTTTTTTGTCCGCTGCCTTTAATCTCAATCATGACATTCTTATTGAAAAATTGTTCTGGTATCGCAATCGGCTGAGCGTTTTTTTCTGTTGCAAGCGCTATTGTTTTGGTTTCATTGGGCATAATATTTGAAAAATACCCTTGAAACGTTTTAACAAATGGATTTCTTGAAAATAAAAGTTCAATATCCATTAAATAATAATTAACTTCAACTGTATCCAAATTCTGATAATTCAGGTTGATGGTTTTTTCATCAATCGTAAATTCAAATGAAGGTGCTTTTGAAGCAAGCACTGTATTCATGCTGATTTGGTCTTTTTCTTCAAATTTTCCCTGAGCCTTACTGCTTGATTTTTCAATTTCTTCTAACTGTGAAAGCGCGGTTGTAAACAGGGTTTTCCATCGGGCTACCGGATAGTCTGCATATTGTTGAGCTATGGTTAACGCATCTTTCAAGTTATCCAGATAAAATGCTGTGTAAACCTTAAAATAATCATATTGCAGTTGAGTGCTCAGGTTTTCAGGTTTGACTTTAGACAAAAACCCTAAAGCATCTTCAACTCTGTCTTGCAGCAGCAAATAATACACCACGCTCATCAGATCATCATCATTCAAATGCGGACGATAGCTCAACGTTTTCAGCAGTTTCATGTAGTGCGTGTAAAATTTATCATTTTGAATTTCTTTTTTGGGCCCCAGTTTATGCGATCTCGCGTTGACTAAAGGTTCATATTCAAGATGTTGATATGTTTTACGGATGACAGGATCAATACTGATAATCTTGCATTCAAGATAATCTCCACAGGCGTTTAAAAATTCTGTTCGATGTTTTAGATATTCCCTCATGCTTGCCAGATCATTATGATACATTGCATATGACCAAATGGTGGGGTTATACACATGCCTTTGGGTTAAGAGGCGAATGAGTTTGGTAAAAAATCCTTTATCTTTCAGCCTAAACGCAATCCTCTCAAGGTTCACTCTGTGGATATTATTTTTCTCAAGATACGCAAGCACATCTGAATCTGAAGCATGTTGAGAAATATAATCCCATGAGGTTTTATCGATTTTTGAAAGCGTTTCCACAACGTTAAACGTAAAAGGTTCGGTGTAAGCGATCAGATTTTCGTTTTGTGATACATGAACAGGGAAATGAGAATACTTGCCTTTTTGTGGAAAATAAAAATAGTATTCTATGGTTTGGGTTTGATAAGACCCCAAATCAATGTGAAGACTATCTGTATAATGACTTTGGTTTACAGGTAACGAACCTTGAGGAATCTGAAGCAGTACATCCAGTTTTTTCTTTGCTGTGGATGGATTCGTGATAATAATATGACAGCCATACACCACTTCAGGCAAAAATTCTTCAGTAACATATTTTTCAATAGATTCATTGTTTTCATAAAGATAACGGTCGCTTAATCTGAAAAAATTCTGGCTGACTAAAATCTGATGATTGGCCTTACTCTCTGTGGTTTCTTTGATTTCTTTGCTATACATAATCAGCGGACTTGCGGATTTTAAAACCATTTTGTTTTGGGTGAACGTGGTTTGGTGCTCTTTGGCAGTAAACGGCAGGTCAAGTACCGCAAGCGCCAACATCATTTCGCTGAAATTGGTTGATGCTTCTGCAATATGAGGCGAAAAAAATGGCTTGTTTTTTTCAGCAGTTGCATAATCAAGCCAAAAGCGATTGGGCTTAATTCTGTCCGCATTCTGATGTTCAATCAGCACATGGTAATAATTATTTTCAGCATATTCTTTGGTTTTATCTAACTTTTGATAAAACCGCTGCGCATCTTTTCGTTTTTCCATAAAATAATCAGCACCAGCTATGGATGGCGGCGCCATAGCACCTGCAACGGGTGGCGCACTTTGGGCTTTAAGGGACCGGCGTGATTTTTCTTCACTTCGTACAACTTCATCCATATCCATTTCTTCTTCTGCTTCTCGCATAAAACGTTCACCAGACTCACTTTTAGTCCGCAAAAATCTCGGCTCATCATAAGCCATTTTGTCTTCTAATTTTTTTTTAGCATCTTCAAATCCAAATCCCTTGTCTGTATCTAATGAACTTGTCTTTAATGCTGTATTAAACAAAAAATTAACATGTTCAATATCCACAGGAACAAGGTCTAGTACATCTTTTATATGTCGCTGGGTATGGGAATCATCACAAATTTTAGACAGCAAAATTTTTTCAACTGCATTGAGATTTAGATATTCCCATGGGTCTGAAAATTCTCCAATCTTCGCTTTCAGCTTTGTATCCCCAGCAAAAAATAACAACACATAATCCAGAAACGTTTTATCTTTTTTGTTTTTTAAATACGGTGCTATCGTTTTCTGGAAAAATTCAGGGTCTTTGTTGAACAGGAAAAAATTCAGTTCATGGCAGGAATAGGTAGAATATTTTTCTATTTTTTCAGCATCGGAAAGCTGAGGCCATTTTAAAATAAACGCAAATTCAGCTAAATTAGCATCATGACTTAAGGTAGTAAACAGCCTGTAAACCTTGTCTAAAGAATCATAGGCTTCAAATTCAGACGTTAAAATATCTTCCAGTGTAAATTCACTGGATGTAGGCACGACCGCGATATTCTTTTTCTCAGTATAATGGTTGGCGGGATTCAGGCTCAACACGAGTTTAAGGTCTTTGGTTTGAGGAAACGTGAATTCTTTTTCCTGAATCACATAGGTTTGATACGCTGTATGTTCAATATCAATTGCAATGATATTCAGGTTCGGTTTATCTTTAAACTGGCTTTTATCAAGGGTAATCATGCCTTCTTGATCAGGTTTTAGGTTGGATAGACAAACTGCGGTCGTTGCTAAAAAATCAAGATTGGCAAAGTCCGTGTAAAGGATAGGATTGGTTATTTCCATTTCTGGACGGCTGATTTTAGCTGAAGGCGCTGGGGTGGATTGTCTCCATTGTTCACCGGGTTTGGCAGTTTGCGTTTGCGTTTGCGTATCGCTGATTGCCCATGGATTTAAAATCAGCCCGGGTCTTTTTAACATATTTCCCGGATATTTGGTTACATACTGACGGTCAATCACATAACGGTATTCATCGCCAATGTCTCTGCCGCCAAGATACACATTGTTGATGGGCAAAGATATCATCGATGCCGGTTCAACCAGAGGAATATTCGCCATACATTCAAACGGTGAAAATGCAGGTATATATCGATTTGCAAATACATGAACCCGTGTATATGCTGAACTATTCTCTACTTTCAGCTTGATTTGATTGCCTTCATCCTGAATGGATGAAATCTGAATGGGTTTAGGCTGTTTAAGTTCAAGAAACCGATTTGAACTGATCACATAGCCAGCTTTCACATCTTCTGCTTTGCCGGTGATTTTAATTTGTATCTTTTTGGCGAGCTGTTTAAAAAAGAATTCATAATCGCCAGCAGGCAGATTATTGAGTTGTACGAAACCATCTTTGATGGTTATCGCAGCAAACCAGTCTTTACAATACTCCCCTCCCCTTCTTTCAAGCAATCCCAGTTCATCATAATTGGGCGTAGCTTGATTTCCCATATACGGAATCAAGATTGTCGTTTCACCATGTGAATTTAGAAAGGAATAATAACTGTCATTTGAAGACAATAAATTCCATTCACGAACCACCTGTTCAGATAGTTTTGCATGAATCGAAGTAATACCATCTAATTTCCCTAAAAAAATTCTTCCATTTTCATTAGTTTTGAGTGTTATTTCAATGAGATCTGTAAAATCCTGATGCTTTAAACTCAGATAAACGGGTTTTTGAGCAAGCGGTTCTCCATTTTTACCTAACAAATCAAGCACATAACATTCATCTTTTGCAGATAGACGGCTTAAATGCAGACATTCAATAGTCTCAGTTTTATCAATTTCATTAAAGGTAAATGTCTGGCTTACGGAAAGGGTTTGGTCTTTATTTTGGCTGATATTTTTTACTTTAGCCTTTAATTCAAACCGTAATGAATTGAGCCGCTCCGGGATGCTAAATTCATATATCGATTCTTTGTCGTCATATAAGGTAAACTTGTTGATTTCTTTAGAACTGGCGATCCCGTCCAGATCAACCGAATCAATCTGCAACGTAATCTCCTGAAGAACCTTAACCGATGCCATAGAACCGCTTACGGTTACACAAGGCCGAATTAGCACTTTGGCTTTATTCTGTTTTAAAAGCGCTTCGCGATCCACATAGATTCCCGCGCTTAAACTGTATTCTTCAGACTGGTGGTTAAAAAAATCGAGCGATGCGAAATTACCCTGAGCCAAAATCACCGATTCTTTTTTAGGACTTGTGGTATAAGGAACGAGAATCGTGCCTTTTTCGTTGGT
>PDZT01000292.1 GCA_002753105.1 Deltaproteobacteria bacterium YD0425bin50
GAGCCTGAAGTATGGTGGCGACTGGAGAAAGAACTCCCTTACCATGTTTATCTGTGCTGGTCAGAAGAGGATAATCAGGCTTGCTATGATGTTCTGTTTCAACGGATTGATTCAACGGCTACAATAACTTCTGATTTATTTCCGGGTTTGCAGATAAATCCGTCTATGCTCAACCTTTGGTCTGAATATACAAATAATCCTCTGCAGAGCAAAGAAGCATTAGCACCGAAACTGCGTAATTTTCTCAAGCGAAAACTCCCGGATTACATGATCCCGGCAACCTTTGTATTCTTAGATCAACTTCCGCTAACTCCCAGCGGCAAACTGAACCGGCGAGTACTCCCACCTCCCAAATCAGAACGCCCTGTATTAGAACAGCCTTTTGTAAAGCCTTTTACCGCGATAGAAGAGCAATTAGCCGAAATCTGGGCAGAGATCTTAAATATTCACCCTATCGGAAGGAATGATAATTTCTTTGATCTCGGTGGACATTCGCTCCTGATTATGCAATTGCTTTCACTTATAAAGGAGGCTTTTCAGGCAGATTTGCCTTTGGTTTCTCTGTTTGAAAATCCCACTGTCGCCGAATTGGGACAGGTTATCAAGGGGGATCGTCATAACGGTCAGACGGTTGCATTAACAGCCATGAGAGTGAGTGAATTGCTGGTTTATGTAAAACCGGATACTCCCATTGGGAAGGAGAAATATTCTGTTTATTCACCTATGCTTACTCCCCCGAAACGGATTTTCCTCACCGGTGCAACCGGATTCATAGGTGCATTTTTACTGGATGAATTACTGAAACAAACCAAAGCGGATATTTATTGTCTGGTTCGGGGATGTAAAACACCAATGAAAGCCAGACAACGCATTTTTATGAATTTACAGCATTATGGTTTAACAGATTTTGTCAAAGATGAGACTTTGAATTCTCGTATTATACCAGTGAGAGGTGACTTATCACAGCCTCGCTTAGGATTAAGCGAATCAGAATTCGATATTCTTGCTCAGGAAATTGAGATGATTTATCATCTCGGGGCAGAGGTCAATTTACTCTACCCTTATATGGCAATTCAGACTGCCAATGTTCAGGGGACTCAGGAAATTTTACGGCTGGCTGGATATCTTAGAATCAAGCCGGTTCACTATACATCAACGGTGGGAATATTCGAATCGCCTCCTTATGTGGCACACCCTTCTATTACTGAAGAAATTATCCTTAAATCAGATGATCTGATTTACGGGGGATATGCTCAGAGCAAATGGGTAGCTGAACAAATGCTACATAGCGCTCAGGAAAACGGTATCCCCATAACGATTTACCGCCCCGGTGCTGCAACTGGTCATAGTTGTACAGGAATCACCGATACAGATCATATACTCATTGTTTTGCTGAGATATTTTTTGCAACACAAGTCAATACCCAACTTGGATATGCCGATTGATATGACACCGGTTGATTATATCAGTCAGGCGATGGTTTATTTATCAATGCATGCAGACAGTCGGAGAAAAGTGTACCATCTGGTCAATCCGAAGCCATTATCATTCAATCAATTGGCGCACTCGCTTACGGAAATCGGCTATCGTATTGAGTTAACCGATTACGCTCAATGGTTATCTACGCTTCGACAGATAACTATTGAATCTTCTGACAATCTGTTCGGTGCTATCTTGCCGATCTTAAGCGGAAATATGCCGGAAACGGATTTAAGCTATCTGGAGATGTCTTCTATCGTGATGAAGTTTGATTGTCAGAATACCATTCAAGGACTGGTTGGCAGCAATATTCATTGCCCTCCACCGGATACTCGATTACTTCGGACTTATCTGAATTATTTACAATCTCATTACAAGATTGTATCACATAAAAACTAATATTATTAGGGAAGACAAACGATGATATTTCTTATGCAATTGGCTATTACGGGTGCATCACTTTATGCAGGACTAAAAGGGTATCAGCACAGTAAGCCACTGAAAAAGAGTAAAAAAATACCTCAGGATTCCGTTCCTCAGAATTCCGTTGCGATATTATCTCCTGAATTAAATTCGGCTGATATCCCTATTGATGACAAGAGTGAGCGTGAGCATCTTGAAAAAATCACGGATCAAAAGTTAGCTGCTGCCGGAGGTTCTCTGGCATTAATCACTACGGGTATGTTAACCAGCACACCCTTGTTAGTACCGCTATCTATACCGGGATTAATTTATATCGGAACCCCTATAGTAACGGATGCGTATCAGAGCATTTTCAAAGATCGTCAGGTTCGCGCGTCGATACTGGATGCAATTTCACTTACCGCAATGCTTGTGACCCGAAATTTATTTGCCTGTTCACTGGCAGGTTTTCTGTTAACCGGAAGTGAAAAATTATTATTAAAAACAGAGGATGAGTCCCGCAAAAGCCTAACTAACATATTCAGAGACCAACCTAAATTTGTCTGGATTTTACGCAACGAAGTGGAGGTAGAAGTCCCGTTTGAGAACGTCAAGGGAGGAGATGTCATTGTGGCGAATGCCGGAGAATATATTCCCAGCGATGGGATTATAGTCAAAGGGATTGCCAGCATTGACCAGCACCAACTCACAGGTGAAGCACAGCCTGCTGAAAAAAAAGTCGGTGATTCGGTTTTTGCCGGTACTGTCATCCTCTCCGGGCGTATAAATATTCAAGTTGAAAAAGCCGGTCGAGATACGGTGATAGCTCAACTTGGTAATATTTTAAATCGTACTGCGGACTTTAAAACCTCGATTCAGTCCAGAGGACAGGTCATTGCTGATAAGGCTGTTATTCCAACATTGGCTTTAGGCGCAATGGCTGTACCGCTAGGAGGAACCCATGCACTGGCAGTACTGAATGCTGGTTTTGGATATAACATGCGACTGATTGCGCCCATAAGTATGCTGAATTTCCTATCGATAGCTTCACAGGAAGGGATTCTGATTAAAGATGGACGGTCTCTGGAATTATTGAAAAATACTGACATCGTGGTCTTTGATAAAACGGGTACGCTTACTTTAATACAGCCTGAAATTGCTAAAATTTATTGCTACACTACCTTTACCGAAGATCAGGTTCTGTTTTATACGGCGGTCGCAGAATACCGTCAGACACACCCGATTGCCCAAGCGATCTTACAGGCTGCCAAAGAACGTGAAATAGAACTCCCGATAACAGATCATATCAGATATGAAGTCGGATATGGGATTCAAGCTGATTTTGAGAGTCAGTCTGTGAAAGTGGGGAGTATTCGGTTTATGACTATGGAAGGTATTGCTGTTCCTGACGAGATAAGTGATCAACAGGCAAATAGAGATGAAGAGGGGGCATCTTTTATTTATGTGGCAGTCAACAACGAGCTTGCCGGTGTTATTGAGTTACAATCCATTGTACGTCCTGAAGTCAGGTCTATAGTTCAGAAACTGAAGGAGAGCGGTAAACAGATTTATATTATTTCAGGAGATCATGAAAAACCTACGCGGAAACTGGCTAATGACTTAGGGATTGAGCATTACTTTTCCGAAGTTTTGCCTGAAGATAAAGCCAATCTGATTACTCAATTGCAACAGAAGGGACACTCGGTATGTTTTGTGGGGGATGGTATTAATGACGCCATTGCCTTAAAGAAAGCCAATGTTTCCATCTCGTTGCGCGGGGCTTCCACCATTGCCACCGACTCGGCTCAAATCGTATTTATGGGGCAGAGTCTGAAACAATTGATCCCATTGTTTGATCTGGCTTCCCAATTCAACAGCAATCTGGACGCTAGTTATCTGACCACCCTCATCCCCGGAGCAATCTGCGTTGGCGGAGTCTTTTTTCTAGGATTCGGTATTTTCACCTCAATTATGTTGTATAACGTGGGGTTGATAGCAGGTATTGGAAATGCCATGCTGCCGAGATTAAAATCTTTATATACGGAAAAACCAGACGATGAATCTACAGGAGATTAATTTTCCATCAACATGTTCCGAATACCTGCAAAGGTTTGTAACCAACTCAAGGGAGTCAAAAGCGGTTGACAGACTTGCCGCTGCGCTCAGAGCATCGCTCTATACAGATTATCATCGGATTAAGGGGATTTCCTATGGAGACTGGATGACCTCTTCGTACGAAAGCTATTACTTCTCTTCGGCATCTTTACCTCAACTGCATATGTACGGAATATGGGAAAGCGGATGCACGGATACTATTCTCCTTGCCTGTTCAGCCATTCATAGCTGGGTTAAATTGTGTGAAAAGACCGGAGACAAATTTCGGGGAAAAAACCGTATATGGAATAGCGGCGGATCTGAAACAACAATACTACCGGATAAAAAGGGTATATCAGTTCTCCTGAACGACGGAGCATCCATTTTCTTCAATACACCGCCTGATTACACTTCACTGACAGAGGCGATGAAAATTTCAGGGAATTTTTCTGGGATGTGGACATGGAAATCTCGTGATGAACGCAGACTTGCCGAAGAATTTCTGAGACAGAGTTCACCCAAGAATGCATATAATCTTAGACGAATGCATGAGGCTGGTCTTGTGGTCTGTATAGATGAACGGTCTCCTCAAACCACTGAAGAAACATGGAGATGTCTTTGCTCTCCGCACAGTAGCCGATGGTTTCCGAATGCTATCCAATACTTTATCTTTCGGAGCGGAATTACAGTAGTATGTCTGGATCACCTTTCCTTTATCGGAGGTGATTTTGATCCTCTGATACAGGGATGGAAAGAAGGAATGAAAGATTTTGCATATTTTAAATATTCATGTGACTCTTGCCCAGAGGTTTTGGAATGGGATACAATCAACATTAATGAAGGACTTTCTGAAATTCTGACAAATATTAAAAAAACTCATATTCGGCATTTTTATGTAGAACTTCCGGAAAAAATATCCGCAGCAAGACTAACGCACTTTTTTACCAAAGCACTTCGGCAAATACACGGTGATCCTGTGCCAATCTTTTCTATCGGATGTTCCATGGAACATCTTGGAGAAAAACTGGATTTTGCTTTTCTTGTCCCGGCTGAAGTATCACGCCTTATAAACAATTCTGTTGATTTTGAAAAAATGGTAAGAAGAGAACTCTCCATCGTAAAAAACGGCGGAGGAATATATGCCCGTCTTTATGCTATATCCTGTCTTGATGAAAATGTTTCGGAAATATGCATGGATCCGTTTTTAACCTCTTTTCTAATAGTAGCCGATTACATGACGGTTGTCCGCACCGGAACATCATTTTCCATTAATACGCTGAAGAAGAAAAAAAAAAAAGGG
>PDZT01000293.1 GCA_002753105.1 Deltaproteobacteria bacterium YD0425bin50
TTTATATCGTTTTTAATAATTATACTCATAGAAGATACAATAAAATATTTTTAATAACTGATAACAATTAAGGTGTCAAATAGAAATACTACCTTACTTTACACTTAGGAATACACTATGTCATTATCAATTGTTGTGGTAGGATATGGAAGATTAGGTGCAGCTCTTTGTACAGAGTTATATCGTTTAAGATACACCATTAAAGGCATTTTTGGTAAGTCAAAAACATCAACCCAAAGACTTACTCATGATAGTGACATTCAATATCATGATCCATCTCAGTATTCTTTATGCCGATATGCGGATATTGTTTTTATTACAACTCCTGATGATGTTATTCAACAGGTTTGTGAATCAATAGCGCGTGATCAGGGATTTACATCGCATTCGGTGGTGTTCCATTGTAGTGGTGCATTAACATCAGAAATACTTAGTTCTGCAAGAAAATATGGAGCATCTACTGGAACAATGCATCCATTGCAGAGTTTCTCTATTCAGAAGACTGAGCAGAATAGATTTAAAGACATTTATATTGCAATTGAGGGTGATCCAGTCGCAGTTGAAACAGCAAAAAAACTAGCAAATGATCTTCAATCACACCCGTTTATTTTGCAAACGTCAGCAAAAATATTTTATCATGCTGCTGCAGTTGTAGCATCTAATTATTTGATCACTTTAGTCAATATGTCGTTACAACTCCTTGAAAAAACAGGTATGAATAAACATGATGGTATTTCACTGTTAATGCCGCTTATTCAAGGTACCATAGAAAATGTCAAAAAAAGTGGAACAGATCAGGCATTGACTGGTCCGATTGCCAGAGGCGATATTGATATTTTATCAAAACATATTACCGCAATAAAAGAAGATATCCCGGAATTGCTTGATTTGTATGTTTGGCTTGGTCGCTATACAATTGAAATTGCCAAATTAAGCCCCAAGCTTTCATCAAATTCCGTAAGCTGTTTAGAATATCTTTTCAATAATTCTTTTGGAAATAATAAATCAAAAATCAAAAATCAAAAATCTGAAAATTTATAAATGGGAAGTGACATTTTAAAACACACCTTATAGCAATAAAAATATTGATAATTTTTTATGAAGATTATATGCTTTTTTAGGTACGAGGATATATTAATATTTGGTAGTGGTCTAATCCAAAGTGATCACTTCATGTTAGACCACTACCAAAAAAAGGACATTTGATACATGAGTTAGAAATGACATAACAGCATAGACTACAAAAAAAGAAGAATACAAATAAAAAAGCCACCATAAGTATTAGGTGGCTTTTATTTATACTGTGATCAAAAGGATAGATTGATTTAATTTTTAATTCTTGTCATCCCATTCTTCTCCGTATTCTTCATTCGATTTCAAATGGGGAGCTGCTGCGAGTTGAGCCAATTTAACCGCCTGAATTTTGCGATACACTTCTGTATAAGATCTCGTTTGACCATCAATAGTTAATAAATCATGTTCAATAGAAATCCCAAAAAGGTTTTCATTTTCTTTTAAATAGGGAAGAATCACTTCCCAGTCCTGAGAAGTCAGGTCTTTAAATTCGCCGCCATTTAATTGATCATCGACAACCTTGTGATAAGGGTCTCGTAAATAGATAGCCCCACCAGAAGCAAGAGAAAACAAATTCGATCCGGGATATGGGGTAGGGCGATTGACATAACGCCCGGTGATTTCATCAAACATGATTCCATTTAATATGACAAAACCACCGCCATTTAAGGGATCACCCGCCATGAACGATTCCGCTAAATAATCCAAGCACGTTCCATTAATCACAACTCTCGGTTGACCGGTTCCATTAATTAAGGGCCGACCCGCAGCATTTCCAAGAACATACACATTTCCGCCTTTAGCCCCATACATAAAGGTTTGCCCAACATCACCGTAAATGACCAGCTTGCCGCGTTTCATGATTTGGCCAACCTGATCCTGAGCATTTCCATGCACATATAGCTGCATACCATCAATTCCAGATGCAAGATAATCGCCGGAACTGTCATACACATCGATACGAACATCATCGGTCTGTTTTCCAAAACCGCAGCCTGTAAACCGCTGACCTTTATAACCATAACAAATATACTGTTTCCACCCAAGTGCATAAGCAGCGTTCATCAAACGCGAATCACAATCAGGGCCTTCAGGTTGAAAACCCCGCGCATTGATGACCAATATTTTTTCATTAAGTTGAGGTGCTCTAAGGGAACGGCGAGTTAAAAAATCAATATACCGATACATACGGTCTGAATTGTCATTCATGTTGGGCGTTGCATCAAAAATATTGCTGAGTGTTTCCCGAATTACCTGAAGCACTGAACTTCGTTTTTTAGTCCCGGCAGCAATATTCATATCATTCATATATGTAAGAATATCAATTACCTTTGATTTGGCATGATCATTTCTTTTTGACATTTTCCTTAATTCATTACAGAAAAACATGAGAGAATCATAGGTAAAGTCTTTAATATGCGTCGCATAATATGTTTTTACATCTGTATCATCGTTTTTATCTGTCGCATGTTGAAGAAGTTCAATAATATCCTTAGCATTGTCTGGGGTTGAAAACACATGCGTACTGGATAGATGCTTTTGATTTTTGGGCAAATTGACTACTTCACCAAATTTATTCGTACACACTAATTTTTTCAATCCATCTTCTGCATTTTTTATTGAAAAAATAAAAGCGCCGCCGCTTTCTGCACTACCGCCGCGTGCATTCCAATAGGTATCCGCAATGGGATGAAAACGAGGGTCTTCTGTTGCAAGACTCTGAAGTGTTGCATCAATTGCCTGCTTTTCTGAACAGATCAGGCCTATTTGAACCTCTCCATCCTGAAGCGCAAATACTTGGGGTCGAAGCATCGCCGTATCTGTGATACCTATTAATTGTAACGCATGGTCATCCACATTGTTACGCGCAATAATAAAAAACCAAGGGCCATCCGGTGATGCGCCAATATGCTGGGACTGAATATATCGGTAAATTTTTTGTTTTTCTGATGGAAGACTATCAAAATCGTATTCAGTAGTAGGCGCTAATGCTTCAATAATATATTCAAGAGGATAATTAAATGTCCGGTTCATTAAATCAAATAATAAAACCGAAACTTCAGTATCGGTCAAAAACTGTGGATAAATATGATGCTGACGTAAATATTCACTTACCGAATGATAATTTGCAAAATCTCCGTTATGTACCAATGCTTCATTCAATCCGCTAAACGGATGAGCGCCTCCCGGATGCCATAATCTGCCTCGGGTTGGGTATCGCTGGTGAGCAATCCATCCATGCGCTTTAAAATCTTCAAGACAATAATACTGAGTAACCTGTTCAGCGTATCCAACCACCTTGAGAATCATTAAATTTCGGCCTTGAGACAACACAAACGCTTTTTTATTTTCTAATGATGCATAAAAACGCTGATTTAAACGAAATGTATTCTGATAAATATACTCATCCTCAGCTTTTCGGGCATCCATTTGGGCTAGGTCGTTTTCTTCAACAAACCGAGTCAGCACACCCGGCTTAATACGAATAAAGTATTGCCATACATCCGGCGGTTTAACTTCAAGGCCAATATCACGATAATCATCAATGGTTGGAATTTTTCTGGAACTACTGACATCCATAAATGGCTCAATATGCGCTGATTCAACATCTTTTCTTGAATCCGGGTCTAAGTAAGCCACCTGAAAAAGATAGTGATCTTCAAGAATTTCCTGAGATACCCCTAACTCTTTTGCCGAAAGCCCAATCGCGGCTATGCCTCCCCCTTTTCCATTGCCTCTGTTGTGCATCTGAACAGAAGGCTCATAGATATGACGCCCGCTGACTGGGACAGATGCAATAAATCCAGTTACACCGCAGCCGCCTTCTTCATCAGCCTGAGTTGAAAAAAAATTAGAATTGGGCAGTTTTGCTCTTGAAGCAAGAATATTTCTAATCGTTACTTGTTGATGCGCTTTCATGATTTTTTTTCCCATGTTAACTTAAATAATCATTTTATAATTGGGTGCTGGTTGATATGTTGCCCGTTCAGCTTCATCTAAATAATCCAGATGAACTAAAAGGTCAGTACGGCCTACCAATTCTTTCAAACTTGTCATACCAAAACTTCTTAACATCTCACACCATTGTTTACGCCATGCCAAATACATATTTACAATTCGCCGTTCCACATATTCTTCATTTATCATGTAACCGAGTTCCGGGTCTGTTGTAGCAATGCCGCGAGCACATCCACGTCCACTTTCGCAATTGGTACATCGGATACATTCAAGCGCAACCAGTTCAGCGGTACCGATGACGACACCATCAGCCCCCAGCGCAATTGCCTTGACTACGTCCATGGCATTTCGAATTCCGCCGCTTGCAATCAAACATATCTTATCTCTTGCACCTTCTTTTTTTAAGAAATTATGCACTTTAGGAATCGCATACTCAATGGGCATTGCGATATTTTTCTTGGCAATATCTGGTGCTGCTCCTGTGCCGCCATAACTTCCATCAATATGAACAATATGTGCACCGGCATAATAAGCACCAATAGCAACCATATCCACATCCGTTGGCGTTGAAACTTTGACTGAAACCAATACCTGATGATTAATTTCCTTCATCCAGTCCACATGTTTTTTATGATCCTCAACAGAATACACACTATGAAAAGGAAATGGTGAAAACAAAGAGCTGCCCACAACGGTTTCACGCATAGCTGCAACTGCCGGAGTTACTTTTTCACCGAGAAGATGCCCGCCTAAACCGGGTTTAGCTCCCTGAGCATATTTAAACTCCATGACTGGGCAATATTTAATGGTTTCTTCTCTGACCCCAAATAATCCTGTAGCGACCTGCGTAATGACATGCTCTTTATAAGGCAGAAGTTCTGGCGGATAGCCGCCTTCTCCAGTACAGGTTAATGTATTGAGTTTTTGGGCAGCACGCGCGCGTCCCACCATTACAGGTAATGCTGTTGAGCCATACGACATCCCGCCGCCATAACAGGGAAAAGAGATTTCCCTTTTTGGCCGGTCATCACCTGTTTTGTTCAACACCACACTCGTATCGATTTCTTCATCAGTAATACCAATATAGTCTTTTGGATTTGGATGAACAAACCGAATTTTATCAAAGCCTCCATTGGAATTACCGAGATTATACTCCATAGAGACATGGGGTAACTTTCCGGTTTCTGCCATAGCAAAAT
>PDZT01000001.1 GCA_002753105.1 Deltaproteobacteria bacterium YD0425bin50
CTACGTCAACTAGATGATTTTTCTTTAATGACAGATATTCACAAATCTTTACGATTAACATTAAATGACCATTTTATTATTCAACGACTAAAAAAACAAAAGATAACTATTTCATCAGATAACACTCAGAAATACCTCTTTCAATTAGATGATGGCCATCATATTGAAAGTGTTTTGATTCCTGAAAAGAATCATTATACCCTATGTGTATCTACTCAGGTAGGTTGTGCTCAAGGTTGTTTATTTTGTCGGACTGCTCAACTGGGCTTCATTCGAAATTTACGAGTTGATGAAATTATTGGGCAAGTCAGAGATATCGTCTTCGAACACAATACAACTGAAAGAAAAGTTTCGAATATCGTTTTTATGGGGATGGGCGAGCCATTTGCAAATTATAATAATCTCATTAAATCATTATCCATTATTACAGATACGGATTACGGTTTAAAATTTTCACAAAGAAAGGTTACGGTTTCAACAGTTGGCCTTGTCCCTCAAATAAAACGTTTTTCAGCAGATTCGATGGTGAATCTTGCGATTTCATTAAATGCTTGGGATAATAACACCCGAAATTATATCATGCCGATCAATCAGGCATATCCTATTGAATACTTGCTTAAAGAATGTCAAATTCATGCTGTTGCTACAAAACAACGCGTTACATTTGAGTATATTTTAATTAAAGGCCTCAATGATTCTGAAAATGATGCTAAAAATTTAGCCAAACTGCTTCATCCCATTAAATGTAAACTTAATCTTATCCCATTCAATGAACATAATGGTTCACATTTTTTACGTCCGTCCAATGATACTATAGAAAAATTTCAAACGATTCTATTAAATAAAGACTTTACTGTGATTGTCCGGAAAAGTAAAGGATTGGATATCAATGCAGCATGCGGCCAGCTCGCTGCAAGTCTTTCTTAATTCTATGGATTTCTATTTATTTATATTAACAAATACTTTTTGATATCATCAATATTTATTCTCAATTTTTTAAGGATCATCATTTTTTCTGGAGAATTAACTTTCACGGTAGCTTCTGGAATTTTACTATATCCAATACAAAGAGATGCTGCTACATCAGAATAGTCATAGTCATTTGGTGCGTTTGGAACAAGTACCGTAGGTCCAGTGAAATCATGAGGCTCAACCAATATATCTTTATCAAATTGATAATATTCAGAAATATACCCATTTTCTTTTTCGTTTCGACCAACGATTATTTTTAAATTCTGATTAATTCTAAAATGCCTACCATATGTTAATAAAAACAAATCTTTTTTTAAATAATTCGGTTGATTCTTAAATAAGTCTTTTAATCGATTCGAAAAACCCTTGTCAGTAAGACTACAACCGCCAGCAGGAGTTGGATATTGAGTAATATTGAAGTGTTGTGCTAGTTCAAATTGATGTTTTCGTGATCTACCTTCAAAACCAAACAATAATGATCGATTGACGATACCTAATTTTTCGGGGATGGTGATCGATAATTTTTGAGCGCTTAATGGCCTGAGTATATACCCTTCATAACCTGATGCTTTTTCTACATACATTAATGCTTGACGCGTTTGAGACATAGGACGCTGACCCAGCACTTCTCCACTAAATAAAAAATCAAACCCTTTTTCTAACATGATTGAACCCGCAATGCGAAACATCAATGCATGGCAATCCTTACATGGATTCATGTACTTTCCAAATCCACAAGGAGGATTTTTTAACATATTTAGGTAATCTGATGTGATATCTTGAATTATTAACGGGATGCCTGTTACTTTCGATGCTTTAATAGCCTTTTCTGATGAAAAAAAAAGGCGTTTCAAATACAATCCAAGTTACTTCAATCCCTTGTTTTGTAAGAACAAATGCAGACAATATACTATCTAATCCGCCAGAAGATAAACCTAATGCTTTAATTTTTTTTTGAGTACACATCTTCATGGTTTTATACAACCCATTTATCAGGACATCCTTTGCGCCGTCGAATCACTTGTGAAGCATTTCTATCCTGTGTTGTTTCTTTTTTTTCCATCTCATTTAATTTATTAATAACTATCATATCACGTAATTTTGATTCAATTCGTCTTTTTTTAATATCATCCATACCTTGAATTTCCTTTTATTTGTTTGTTTGTGGGGTATTTGCCCTGAAAACGTTATATTTTCAGGGCGATAACTATTTCCTAACTACTAATTATTTTCTACGGTTGTTTTTTTTTCTGAAATTTTATCTAGCAGATCATTAATTTTATTATAAATTCGATCCATTATATTTTTCGTTGCATCGATTCCTTTTGAAATATATTTGTCATTACTGTCTTTGACCAATGATACGATCTTGTTATAAGTTTTGTCGATTGCTGTTTTTCCTTTTTCAATGCCTTTGGCAATATATTTCTCATTTCCATCGGTAATGACTTCAGAGATTTTTTGGTAACTTTTATCTACAATCTCTTTTGTCTTTTCTATAGATTTGCCTACATATTTTTCATTATAGTCTTTCATAATCTGAGAAAGCGGTTTTGAAGTTGTCCCTTTTGATTCCATACACAAATTCCTCCCATATTAATAATTAGTTGCTACATTTAATTTGCAACAAAAAAAACATAACGCATTGCATTATGAAAAACCTGTATGACGCATTGCGTTATAAAAGTCAAGTTTTTTTTTACACTTTTTTTGGGGAATTATTTCTTATTTCTTTGAAGAAAATCAGAAGGGAATTGAACATAGGGGCGAAGAGTTATACACGCCCCTATTTGTTTTAATCACCGCTAAACACATCTTAGAAAATAAAGGTTATTTTCGCTGCAATTGAATACCAATCTTTATCCACGCCTTGAGGATTGTCGCCTCGAATAACATGCGCTGTACCATTGAATTTGCTACCTTCAAGTTTAAATATCCAGTTTTCATTGATATCAAAACGGCTTGATAAGGTAAGCGTTTTTTGCCAATAAGTATAATCTTTTGGTACTTCAGCTGCTTTTACAGGCAAGCCCATTGAATTCAATAAAGGCACCGCTTTATTGTAATCCTGATATGTTTTAACCATTTTTAGACCATCTTTATCATCTCTATCCATAAAATATTCACCATAGGAAAGCCCTAGTTCCATCCAACTCGTAAATCGGTAAGAACTTCCAATATACCACCCTATTGGATTTGTAGGTGATTTATACTGATATGTCGTTTTGGTGTCCGGATCTGTGAAAGAAAGATATCGATCCGATTTCGTCTTATTCATTTCTGCAGATATAATCATATCTGCTAATGTATATTCTATGGAAAGAACGACAATTTGATATGGTTCAATAGCATACTTAGCAGCTTGACCATTGATAAAAGTTTTAGCTTTAAAACCACTGGCTTTTGAAAGTGCAAACCATGCAATATTATCAGTTGTTTTTCCATCTATATACAATTGAGCTTTAAAATAACTGGCACCAAGTCGCAAGCTTCCTAATTCCCAATTTTCTAAAGGTGTGTTCCAAATACCTGCTGCTACATATGCATCTCCAATCTCAGTAGATGGATCGTTCATAAATCCGATACTCTCAATGTATTTATTGGTAGCACCATCTTTAGCCAATGATGTTGTTCCACTACTGAATTGGTAAGAAAAACTGCCTAAATAGTCATGTATTGGAAAATCACCATACAGTGCAATATTATCAAAAGAGAGCAATGAGTCTCTCAGTAACGGATGATAAACTGCGTTAGGTAAAAAAATACTGTTACGAACGGCATCAATATCTTTCGTTTCATTGTAAAGACCCAGTGATGCTTTAGTTCTACCAGCTCTAAATCCAACATATTCATTAAACCGATAATCACCATAAGCCCAATCCAGCACAGGCTCGTTATTTCCAACAGTCCCTACATCCACAGCAGCAAATTGCGCACCCACACGAAAATTGGATGCAATTTGTGATGAGAAGGTAATAACCATTTCTCTCAACTGGTAAGACCCTTCTTCGGAGTCGACGAGATAATTGTTGGTTGTGGTTTTCATATATCCTTGAGATGCAAATCCATAAATGGCGACTTGATCTTCCATTTCAAACGCCAGAACATTGTTGACTAATGCAATACACATTATAATCGTGAATAATGCTTTTTTCATGTGGACACCTCCTATTCTGTAATCTCAATGATTTTAATAAGGTCTATATTTGAGCCGGCTTCCTTAGAGACATACCCGATCGCTCCGTTGGTCTCCGAGACGAATTTGATAAGGTCTTTTTCCGAATCAAACGATTTAGGTATCTGTCCTTTTCCAGTAAATACCAATTTACGAAAATGGCTGATATATTGGGAAGGTGTCTTCTTAACAAAGTTTTTTGTAAACTCTTCGTGGATGTTTTCTACACTTACATTGACAAATGTTATGGCTTCACCGCTCTCCCATTTATCCTTATTCCCCAAAAAAATATTTTTAATCTCTTCTTTTGAGATTGAATTCACTGGCACCCCTTTATTACCAATGATCAGAATGTCCGCATGAACAATTGTTTCCATACACATGGAGATGAGTAATGCCACTACCGAGCACAATACATTTTTCATAATTCCTCCTTTCTGTAAGAGGTAGTTGGTGTCAAAACACAATAATTGGTGTCCGTCTTCATAGATTGAATAAAAATAATCATTGAATTCATAATAATACCATCATTGAATAGGTTCAAAAAAATTTTTCTCTTAATCTATATTGGAAATGATAATCGACAACCTATCTTTTCTTATACAGATAACATCTATCACTACATCAATTCTATAAGAATATCACCTCCTCTGTTTAGCTTTTTGTAAAAAAAGCACATCGGATTTATGGATAGTGTCATATCAATTAAATTTATGGAATATATTCGGAAGTTTATTTTAACGCATGTCCATAACACTTCAATTTATATATTGCAAGGAACTTTAACATTATTTATCGATCATCATTTTTATTCGCTTTCATCAGGGAAATGAGTTTTAATTTGAACAAATTCGTCAATATGATTTAAAAATATATCGGTTAAATTGGGATCAAAGAGACTCGCTCTCATTTCTTTGATATAATCAATAATCTTTTCTAATGGCCATGCTTTTCGATAACATCGATTATGAAAAAGGGCATCAAAGACATCTACAATACAGGTAAGTCTGGCAATAATATTAATTTGAGTTGATTTTAACTGCTGGGGATAGCCGGTTCCATCCCATCGCTCATGATGCTCAAGTGCAACAATTGCCGCAGCGTTCATAATTTCTCGATCACTATTTTTCAGAATCCTGTATCCAACTGTGGTATGGGATTTGATAATTTCAAATTCTTTTGGGGTTAGCGCACCCGGTTTAAATAAAATGGCATCTGGAATGGCGATTTTTCCGATATCATGCATTGGCGAAGCAAGTCTTAGCAACTTGGCTTGTTCTTCATTAAAACCGATCAATTCGGCTAATCTATAAGAAAATTCAGCCACTCTACGAACATGATTGGCTGTTTCATTCGAACGGGTTTCAACAACTTCTCCCAATGTAAAAATAACTTCTTTTTGGGTTCCAATAATTTCTTGATTGAGATATAAATTTTCAAATGCAATGGACACATTGCCCGCATAAATACGAATTAGATCACGATCTAATTCAGTAAGCATTCGGCAACCGGATAAAAATAACACATTTTGAATATCTTTTCGGGTTGATAAATACCCAATATACATATGGTCATAAAAAAAAGAATGCTTTTCTTCAAATGTGCTAGTTATCATTTGTTGAATATGTACAGGCAGGGCATTTTCCATGGATTCATTTTCAAAACCTTCGTATTCCCCGGTACCCGCTTGGATAATATAGGTATTATTAATTTTTGAAACAACTATCCCAGTAATTTTTTCAGATGTATCTTGAGCATCTAAATGCAAAATGGACATCAATTGCAACAATACCCCTTTTGCAAACTGTTTGAATCGTTGAAATTCAAATAGTTGTGCTGTGGATTCAATAATTTGTTCAAGGCCTTTACGATGTTTTTCAATAATGCGTAAATCCCGATAAGATCGCAATGCCGTTATAATTGTTGTGAATAATTTCATCGCGCTTAGCTCGGTTTTCGCTTTATAATCATTAATATCATAACTGATAATAACTTGTTTTTCAGGTGCTTTTCCGGGCTGACCCGTACGTAAAATTATACGTACAAATCTATTTTTAACTGTATCACGAATATATTTAACAAATTGCAACCCAGCATCATCTGTTTCCATAACCACATCTAACAAAACAATCGCCGTATCTGGATAATTAGAGATGAATTCCTGAGCTTGTTTTACTGAAAACGCATGAATAAAGCGTAACCCTTTTTCTTCAAAAACAAATTCCCTTAAAACCCGCTCGGTAACTTCATGAACTGCCGGCTCATCATCAACAATCATAATTAACCAACAATTCTTGTCATCAATTGACTCATTTTGTTTGGGTTCATTTGCAAAAATAAAAGACAAGTCATTCGATGTCGAATTCACAGTATTCATCAATTCAAATCCTTCTCATCTCAATACAAAGACTAGGTCTTTATAAATCCGTTGTTATTTTGAGAGATTCTTGGTTCATTATAATATAAAAATCCGCACCCTGCCCTTTTTGGCTTAAACACATGATCTGTCCACCTAAGGTTTGAGTTACAATATTATAGACAACATGAAGTCCTAAACCTGTTCCACCTTGACCACGTTTTGTCGTAAAAAACGGGTCAAATATTTTTTGCACAGTTTCTTGATCCATACCGCAACCATTATCATGATAATGGAATATAAGCTCATTATTTTCCAAGAGAATATTAATACTGATTTCACCTTGCTCACTATGTTCAAATCCATGTATCAATGAATTCATGATCAGATTGGTTATTATTTGAGAAAATGCCCCGGGATAACTATATAAGCTTAACTTGTCTGGACAATTTACAATCACTTGATGCTGGGTTTTTTTTAATTTACTGCGAAGGCTGATCAGAACTTCATAGATATACTCTTTAACCAAAAATGTCCGCTTTTCTTCGTATGATTGATCTACGGCAACTTGTTTAAAACTAGTAATTAACTCAGAAGCTCTGTTAAGATTGCTAAGAATACTTGTTGATGATCCAATTGCATTGTCAATATATTTTTCAAAATCAGAACGCGTTAGAGTCCCTTCTTGATAGCGTTTTTTAAATTCATGTGTTTGGTAATAAAAAAAAGAAGCATCTGTAACCGTTATCCCAATAGGCGTATTGATTTCATGAGCAACTCCGGCTACAAGATTTCCAAGTGAAGCCATTTTTTCCGATTGAACTAATTGGGATTGGGTTCGTTTATATTTATCTAACAAATCAAATAAAGCCTGATTCGCTTCTTCATATTGAACTGTTCGTTCTTTTACCCTTTTCTCAAGTTCCTCATTGAGTTTTATTAATTTTTCTTCGGCGAGTTTACGTTGAGAAATATGCTCTATTGTACCTTCATAGTACATGACTTCATTATCTTTGTTGCATACAGTTCTTGCAGAGATACTAACCCAAATTTTATCTCCATTTTTGTGATACATTTGGGTTTCAAATCCCTTAATTTTATGGTGTTTATTCAATATATGATTAAAATATGACCGATCTTCAGGTCTTACATAAAGCTGATTGGCTACATCATCAATACTTCCAAGAAATTCTTCTGGGGATACGTAACCAAATATGTTCATCATGGACGGATTGACACTAATCAGTTTTCCATCCGGAGTACTCTGAAAAATTCCTTCAACAGCGTTTTCATAAATAGTCCGATACTTTTCTTCAGTTTTTTTAATTCCTTCAATTTGCAATACAATTTTGTTTTTCATCTCCGTGAGCAACTCAACAAATTGAATAAACTCGGTAAATATCAATTTTTTTTTGATAGGTACAGTAATATCACTATCATCAATACCATTAGAATACGTTTTAACTATTTGCATTAAAATGCGTAAAGGTGAAGTCAGCCAGCGTGTAATAATATAGGCAAATAGAGTAAGACTAAGTATTGCACAAATATTCACCAATGTAAGTTCTTTTAATGTTCTTTTTACACCAGAAAACCGAATATGTTCTGGCTCGGATATCTTTATGGTGTATTGAATCGTCTCAACTTTACTGATTTGAAACAGCGTATAACTATCAATATAGTTAATCTCATTTTGATTTGTTTGAATAGATTTATTATTGGTTAAAATACTGCGATTTTCTTTGAGAAAATCCAATGTTGCTAACGGATTCAGTTTATCTAAACCATAAAGCATCATATTGGACATAGGAATAATGGCTACAAAAAAACCTTTGATTTCGTTGGTTACATCCAAAATAATGGGTGCCAACAAGGCAATACCATAATCACTATAAAACATGGATTTAGACTTTGATTTTTTTGGATAAGAAGAAGTTTGATTAAATCTATCATCTTTAAATTCAATCACTTTAAATAACTTCTTAATATTTTCTCGATCCATAGACATTAATGATAAAATGTCATTAAACATTAAGGGGGGTAAAGGTGAATTTGATGTTTGAGGTGATTTGAGATGAATATGCAGTTTCAAATCTGTTAAGTAAATACTTTCAACTAAAGGAAAATCCTCAATAAATTTATTGATATAATTTGTTGCCCGATCACTTAAAAAATATTGCAAGCCCAAAACGTTTTTTCGAGTAGCAATCGCAATATCAGGATTTGTACCGAGATCAGTTAATCGTGAAATAATCAGGTCTAGTTCATGGTTTAACATTTCTGAAACATGTAACGCTGTTATATTTAGCTCTCGGATGACAGATTGGTAAGTAACTGTTTTGATTTTATACATTAAAAGAGAGGAAAAAACGATAACTGGAAAAAGAGCAGAAATAAACACAATCAAAATTAATGTAATCCGAAATCGTTTCATTGCATTGCTCTTCCAACCCAATTTTAAGAAACTTTGTCTTGAACTCTGATTCATATGATTCATGTGATTACCTTGAGATGATTGCAATAGTTCATTACAAAAATCAGACGAATCAGAGTTCAGACAATCTATCGTTTTGCATTTTTTGGTCATTCCCACGAAAGCGGGAATCCAGAATGCTTGATTTTACTGGATTCCCGCTTTCGCGGGAATGACGATCGCTATATCGCTATTTTTG
This sequence comes from Deltaproteobacteria bacterium YD0425bin50, assembly GCA_002753105.1. GTDB lineage: Bacteria > Desulfobacterota > Desulfobacteria > Desulfobacterales > YD0425bin50 > YD0425bin50. The sequence goes on from PDZT01000001.1 coordinate 9,176, forward strand.
TATAATAAGTCATTTCAATAGGATATAAAAAAGTGCAAAAGTATAGAGACAATAAGAAAATTAATTTAATTTTCATTCCTAACCATTATAAATAGCAATCTGTCATAGAGCGAGTAATCGTGAACGCTTCTTCGCTCACCTGAGACCATCCCATATATTTATTACGAAATAACATGTATGAATCATATATTTTTTTAGATAAAGGATTTTTGGATGCCATTTCTGGTATTAACTTGTGAGTCAGTTTGGCTAAAATGATTAGAACACGATCTGGAAAACGTTTAATGGTCACTTTATGTTGTTTAACAAGTGTGATTAAGGCGTTTGAATTATGATTTGTATATAGTGACCATATATGATTATACATGGATAGTGCTGCATGACAAATAATTTGTTTTAGATCATTGGGCAAAGAATCATATGCAGCTTTATGCATGAACAAATCGAATAATATACCGGGTTCATGCCAACCGGGCCAATAATAGAATTCTGCTCCTTGATGAAGTCCCAAGGCAAGGTCTTCAAATGGCCCAAACCCACTACACGCATCTATTTTTTTCGATTGAAGACCTTCAAGTAAATTATCTGAGGACAAATTTATTCGCGTTGCTCCAAGTTGTTTTAATATCTCACCGCCAATACCAGAGAATCTGATCTTTAAGCCTTTAAAATCATCAACAGAATGAATTTCAGTTGTAAACCATCCGCCCATTTGCGTACCCGTATTCCCCAAAGGGAACACTTTTAAATTAAAATGACTATACACATCATCTAATAACTGCATGCCCCCATTAAATTGCAGCCATGTCATCAGTTCATGTGCATTTAAACCAAACGGAAAATGTGAACAGAAAAGAAAAGCATCATGTTTGTTTATCCAAAAAAAGGGACATCCTATTCCAATTTCAATTTTTCCAGATGAAACAGCGTCAAAAGGATCATCTTTTATGGATTCTGGAGGATAACACGTAATTCGAATACGACCACAAGACATCTGTTCTATACGTTGTGATAGTGAATCCACCACTGTAGCCATAATTGAATTACTTTTTGGAAAAGAACTAATCAATTTCCAATCATATCGATCTGTTGCGTATGCAGATAGCGTTTGAGGAAGCATTGCTGCAGCAACAGATTGAGATGCTGTTTTTATAAACTTACGCCTATTCATGCTGCCTTATCACTATTAATTTCCTCAGCGATACCATCTTGAATCGTATCTCTAATAGAATGTTCAGAATCATCAAAAGGTGGGAATAATTCATCTTCTTTTTGAGCACGTACTTTTGCTTTGAGTTCTTGAAAGCGGTCATTGATTACCAAAGGCTCCTGTACAATTTTCCCCGTCTGTACCAGCGTCCAAAATTCATCAAACTCTTGTTTGAAAAAGTCAAGAAGAGCTTGAGGATCCGGGACAAGATGCTCATCTGATGCAATGCCAAGTGTTACTTCTCCGTTATAACTAATAATACTAATTCCTAAACCCACGCTTCCCGTTGTGGGAACCCAAAACATCATATTACAGACCTGTTTACCTGCAAAATAGATGGCTTGTCTTGGACCCGGAACATTGGTTAAAACGGCTGTGGCTTTATTGGCTAAAAAATGCGCTGAATGCTTAGCAAGACGTTCTGGAATCAGACCCAGTAAACTAAGTCCTGCATATGCGGCCATCACATCTGATGACTCTTTCAAATGATCCATACGCCGCTTCACTTCTTTAAGACGCATCACAGGGTCTTCAATATTCACAGGTAATTGTAGATAAATTAAACTGAAATTATTTCCCAACTTAAATTCTTTTCCCGGTTTGCGCACATTCACAGGAATAGCTACTTTGAGTTCACGATCACATAAAGGATCATTTTTAGACTGCAAATACCTGCGCAGGGCACCCGTAACCACTCCAATCAATACATCATTGACTGTTCCATTTACGGATTGTCCAATAGTTTTAATCATAGTCACAGGAATTGGATATGACCACGCCGCACATTTTCTGACTTTAACTTCTCCCTTAAAAGAAGAATCTGTATCTGATGGTGATATAATATGCTTAGTTAACGTAGCAGATGTTTCAAGCCCAATACGAATAAGCTTCATAGCTTGTTCTATAGCTTCATTTAAGTTTGGAATCTGTTCTTTAATGTTGGCTATCCACGTATTTCCTTCACTTTTTATATCATTTAATTTTTTTTGTATTTGCTGGGTATATTGTGAAAATGAAAGCGATTGGGGTTTTGTTTTTTTTATCTTTTTTTTTGGATGAGTTGGTTCATCACTAAAATTTGCATCAGGTTCTGTATCAGTCAAAGAAAGAAGAACATGAATTAAGGCAATACCATCAGCAATACAGTGATGAATACGTGTAAACAATGCGGATCCTGATCCATAATTGTCTATTACCCATATTTTCCATAACGGCTTGGATTCATCTAAAGGTTGAGATAAAAGATCACTCACCATAAGTTGTAATGCGGATTTGTCCCCGGGTGATGGCAGTGCTATACGACATAAGTGAGATCGTATATCAAAATTTTTGTCATCTTCCCAAACCGGTAATCCAACTCCAGTTATTGGCTTGACAACTTTTTTTCGAAATCGATCAAATATTAAAAATCGTTTTTCTAAAATTTTGCGAACACGTTCAAAATCAAGAGGTTCATCAAAGTAAAGGACGCCAGAAATGATCATTAAATTCGTCGGTTGGTCCATATGAAACCAAAAATTATCAATTTTTGACATAATTTGTGTCATATTCTACCTCGTATAAAGCATGATTTAATAGTATTTAAAAGCTGATATTGTCATTCAATAACATATATTATAGTTAATGGAAGTGCATGGTGTTGATGGTTAATTTCTTGTATTAAGCCGAGTTCCCATTGAACACATTTCGCATTTTTGTCTATTATTGTTAAAATTTTTTGTATTACCCCTTGGATATTAATTATAGGATGGCGAGAAAAAACAGTTGGAAGCCCATGAGTAAGATTACATGCAAGACATTTTTGAGGTCGTTGGAGTAAATCAAATTGAAAGTAAATCTTATGATAATCAGCGTCTTTCATCGAACCACTAAAGGCTAAACGAATATCATACGCGCCTTCGTGCTTATCGCCATAAAGCGCATCAAAAAATTGATCTGTTATATCATTTGGAAAGATCGATTCTAATATTTCAGAATGAAATACAGTATTCAGGCTGTCTGCTTTCATACAGAATCTCCTTGGTATTTTTATTGATTTAAACTAATCAAAAAATCTCATCAAACAATAAGTTATATATATTTTTAAAGACGGTTGCGATAATATCATTTTGTATGGATATAATAACTACCTGAATAAAATTTTCCCTATCATGTTTATTTTTAAAAGAAAAGTGAAAATCTGAATAAATATGTATTTGGTATAGGCTACAAGACTATAAGGATTATGCCTTGACACCCCAAAGTCGCTATGTTAGCAATATTAATATTTGTAATATCCTCGATATCTGCAATGAGATCTCACAGTAATAGCGAATAGATGATTAACTTAATGATGAATGGGCAATTTTCAAAAAAAATATTTTAGGTATAAAAATACAAGCAAGAATATAAGGAGTTTTTATGGAAACGAAACGAGGATATGAAGTAGGCCAACATAATGATTCCTCCACAAAAAAAAATGATGTTTTTGTGCTTGACTTAACCCAATTACCTTCAGACTATTTTATAAAAAAATCATTTCAACATGTTCATGTTAACCTTACAAAAAAAGAATCATCGCACATAGAAAATGATCAACTACCTAAAAATTTATCAGAATTATCTTCTGATGAACAGATTGATGAATTATTAAATCATGTAGATGAAGATGCTGTTGACCTATTGGAATCGATAGAAAAAAAGACGGTTTTTGTTTCACCTGATATTGAAATTTCTGAATTATTTCGTGATGTCGAGATTCTCAAAACTGAAGATATGACCGGAATCGTAAAAGAAACTGTTTTTCCTGAAGCTGATGTTGATGAATCCCCTTTGTTTGACCATAAAGATGAACCCCAAAAAGATACGATAGAAGAAAATGTGATTGATCTGATTCTTCCGGTTATTAAAAAAAACACAGATCAGCAATTTCAAAAGAATAATCATAATCCACAAAGGAATTTTCTAAAAAATATTTTAAGTAAGGATGAACACATCGTTAATCTACCTCTGTTAGATGATCAAGAAATGAACTTGGATGAATCCTCTAAGCCATCGGAAGGTGTAAATGAAGAGGAAGATATCATTGATCTGGACTTGATTGACGATAAAGAGATGAATCCGGAAGAATCCTCTAAGCCATCGGAAGGTGTAAATGAAGAGGAAGATATCATTGATCTGGACTTGATTGACGATAAAGAGATGAACTCGGATGAATCCTCTAAGCCATCGGAAGGTGTAAATGAAGAGGAAGATATCATTGATCTGAACTTGATTGACGATAAAGAGATGAATTCGGATAAATCCTCTAAGCCATCAGGAGATGCATATGAAGAGGAAGATATCCTTGATTTAAGTTTGATTGATGATAAAGAAATGAACATGGATAAATCGTCTAAAGAAGAAGATGATATTCTTGAGTTGAGCTTGATAAATGATGAACAGTTTGAAGAGGATTCCTTAACTGAAGTCGAAAATATAATTGATCTGAGTTTAGTATCTGAAGACGAAAAAAGTGATCCTATGTTGGATGCAACAATAAAAACAATTGATCCAACTGAAGATATGGAAATCATTGATCTTAGTAAACAGACAATGGATATAGAAAACGATTCAGCCACAGAAGACAGTGATGATTCATTCATTGGACGTCCAAGAACAGTCATTGATATGCAACAGGTGAGTATAGATGATACAGAAAAATTAGAAAAGAATATCTCTCTTTCTCAAGAAACAATTGAACGTGTTCTTGAGCGAGTCGTTCGTGAACGTTTTATGGAAAAAATAAATCACATTCTTGATCAGGTGATTGAAAAAGTTGTACGTGATGAAATCGCAAAAATAAAAAAAGCATAGGCATTGATCATCGCCTGATAGTGGCTTTGGTCAATAAAAAATTTCAGTTACTAAGATTTAAGATAAAATATAAAAAATAGGAAATAATGAGAAATAGGGACAATTCACATGGAAACCAATTTATTAGATAAAAGCTATGAGCCACATGGTGTTGAACAACGATGGTATCATTTTTGGGAAGAGCAAGGTTTGTTTCGGGCGAATCAAGTAACGAATCGACCTGCGTATTCAATTGTCATTCCACCACCCAATGTGACCGGTGTACTGCATATGGGACATGCATTAAACAATACCCTACAGGATATTCTTTGCCGTTACAGAAGATTACAGGGAGATAATGTACTGTGGATGCCGGGAACAGATCATGCGGGCATTGCGACTCAAAATGTGGTTGAAAAAAAATTAGCTGAACAAGGTATTACCCGACATCAAATCGGTAGAGAAAAATTTATTGAGGCAGTATGGGAATGGCGAAAAACATATGGGAATGCAATTATTAACCAATTAAAACGACTTGGAGCTTCTTGCGATTGGGAAAAAGAACGGTTCACTATGGATGAAGGACTGTCAAAAGCAGTCCGTAAGGTATTTGTTCAATTATTTAATGAAGGACTTATTTATCAAGGGACATATATTATAAATTGGTGTCCCCGATGTCATACTGCGTTGGCTGATTTAGAAGTTGAACATGAGACGCATGAAGGCCAATTGTACTATATTTGGTATCCGTATGCGAATCATCCTGACAAACAAGGAATTGTAGTTGCCACAACACGTCCTGAAACCATGTTTGGCGATACAGCAGTTGCTGTCAATCCAGATGATATTCGCTATCAAGACATTCCTGAACAACACGTCAAATTACCTTTAACCCATCGTATTATACCCATCATTCGAGATAGCTACGTTGACATGCGTTTTGGTACAGGCGCTTTAAAAATAACACCTGCACATGATCCAAATGATTATGAAATTGGAAAGCGATATCAATTAGAGTCAATTAAGGTGATTGATGATAAAGGCGTCATGCTTTCAAGTGCAGGTCATTTTCAAGGTATGGATCGGTTCGCATGTCGGCAGGCTGCAATTAAAGCATTAACAGAACAGGGATTGTTGGTCAAAGTTGAGCCATATCAACATAATATTGGACATTGTTACCGGTGCAAAAACATTGTGGAGCCGAATTTATCAAAGCAGTGGTTTGTTCGGGTAAAACCTTTAGCTGACAAAGCCATCAAAGCTGTAGAAGAAAAACAGACACTGATCATTCCAGAAATTTGGACGAAAACATATTTTGAATGGATGTACAATATTAAAGACTGGTGTATTTCACGACAAATTTGGTGGGGTCATCAAATTCCAGCATGGAAATGCAAAGAATGTGGTGAATTGATTGTGGCAATGGATTCCCCAAAGACATGTACTCGCTGTAACAGCTCGGATATTGAACAGGAAACGGATGTGCTTGATACATGGTTTAGTTCTGCTCTTTGGCCATTTTCAACAATGGGGTGGCCGGATAAAACCCAATTGCTCGAAACCTTTTATCCAACATCAGTTCTTGTAACAGGATTTGATATTTTATTTTTCTGGGTTGCGCGTATGATGATGATGGGTATTCATTTTATGGGGAGCGTTCCTTTTAAAGATGTGTATGTCCATGCTTTGGTCAGAGATGAACATGGCAGTAAAATGAGCAAATCCAAAGGCAATGTCATTGATCCATTAACGGTTATTGAAAAATATGGAACTGATTCCTTCCGGTTTACCTTGGCATCTCTTGCTGCTCAAGGACGAGATATTAAATTATCTCTTGAACGCGTTGATGGATATCGGCATTTTATCAATAAATTATGGAATGCATCACGGTTTTCATTGATATATTTGCAAAAAGGATATGAAGATGTTCACATTCGACAAAACCAGATTATTGATCAATGGATATTAATCCAGTTATCCAAATTGATTGGTCATGTTAAAGATAGCTTGAATACATATCGGTTTAATGATGCGGCAAATGGACTCTATCAATTTATTTGGCATGAATTCTGTGATTGGTATTTGGAAGCCATTAAACCTGTTCTGTATGAACGATACGGACAAGAAGCAAAAGAAGCAACATTAAGCGTTCTATTTCGCGCACTTCACGATAGTTTGATCCTACTGCATCCATTTATTCCTTTTGTTACAGAAGAAATATGGCACAAATTGCCGGGTACAAAAGGGTCTATCATGACAGCGCCATTTCCAACTGCCATATCCTATAATGCAGATCATGTGATAGAAATAGAAAAACAAATGGAATGCATCATGAGTATTATTAATGGAATACGAAATATTCGTGGCGAAATGAACATTTCACCATCACTTGATTTAATTGTTTCGCTTCAGACAGCCGATGATTTTGTCAAACAAACATCTGCAAACCATAAAGACATGATCATCTATTTGGCAAAATTAAAAGCGTTTACGATAGAAGCTCCGGGATTGAAGCCCAAGTCATCTGCAGCAGCCGTTATTAAACATGCAGAAATTTTTATTTCTCTTGAAGGAATCATCGATGTTGAAAAAGAAACGGCAAGACTTGAAAAAGAACTGACAAAACTGTCTCGGGAATTAGAAGGCTTGTCTAAAAAATTAGCAAATCAGGATTTCTTAGAAAAAGCGCCGGTAGATGTTATCCAAAAAAATAAAGAGAAATGTCAGATCATGTCTGATAAAAAAGACAAGATAAGTACGCATTTGAGTAAACTTAAAGACTGGTTGTCATAACCTACAGATATTCAGATAAATAATTACAAAGTTGAACTATAGCTTTCCATAAAAGTTTTTGGCTTCGTTATCGGTCGTCGACGTATTAAGTATACGCCTTCCTCCCTGCTGCCTTGCCAAATTACTTTTCTGAAAAACTATATTGCAGGGGCGTATTGCAATACGCCCTACGACAAATGGTTACAACTCATTTTTTACATTGACTTTATAACGGGCATAACATAAGAAATTAATTCTTAATTGTCTAGTAAATAGGTTAAAGTTATAATCAGGGAAATTCACAGAAATATGAGGAAGTTATATCAAAAAATTAAAGATCTATTTAAAAACAATACGACATTTTTTATATTAAGTGTTCTTTTCTTGTTTTTTATATTCGTCTATTTTTTAAATAACATTGTGATTAGTATAAAATCTGGTCAAGCAGGGGTTTTATATAAACGCTTTTTTGGCGGTACTGTTGTTGACAAGGTTTATTATGAAGGAATTAAGCTCATTTTTCCATGGGATATCATGTACATCTATAATATAAGAATTCAAGAAATAGCTGATGAATTCGATGTGTTAACCACAGATGGTTTAAAAATTCGTTTATATATTTCTATACGATATTACCCTGATGCCAGACTATTAGGAGTTCTCCATCAAAAAGTAGGGCAGAACTATGTTAATACTATTGTAGTCCCGGAAATTGAAAATGTGTTGAGGGTTTTAATTGGTAGGCTTAATGCTGAAGAGGTTTACACTACCAAACGGGCGATTATTGAAAAATCTTTAAATGAGGCTATTGAAAAAATTTCAAGACGTTATGTAATAGTAGATAATGTTATTATAAAAAAAATGGAGCTTCCTGCTAAGATAGAACGGGCTATTCAAGATAAAATTGAACAAAAACATATGGCTGACTCTTATAAATATATAATTGAACAGGAACAGCAGGAAATTGAAAGAAAAAATCTTGAAGCAACAGGATTGATGAAGTTTGATAATGCTCTTTCGGACCGAGTATTACAATGGATGGCGATTCAGGCAACATTGGAGGTAGCTAAATCCGAAAATGCAAAAGTTGTTATCATTGGTAATGGTAAAAACGGGCTTCCTATTATTGGCAATCTTCCCCTTGAAGGTTTTGATGATACGAGTAATCAATTTTTAAAACCGAATAAGACTGAACCTTCTAAAACACAACCTTCTAAAACACAAAGTCCAGACAATAATAAAACGAATGCTGAAACTCAACAATCTGAAAAATAAGAGCTATATCTTAGCTTTTGTCTTTATATTTGCCTTTTCATGTTCTCCTAATGACGCTATCGAAAAAAGGGTTCAAGTAGCTTCAGAATCAACGGGTGACATCACCATAGGTGTTGTAGGAACATCAATATTACACAATTACTTTTTAGATGGTGTGAATTTAGCTATTGAAGAAATCAATCAGAGAGGAGGAGTGTTAGGTAAAAAAATAAAAACTCTTATATATGATGATCAAGGGGATCAAAGAGAAGCACAAAAGATAGCTGTAAGACTTGCCAAAAATTATAAAGTCATTGCTGTTGTGGGGCATGGATTATCTGATGCAGCTATTCCTGCAGCAGTAATTTATGAAAATTCGGGTATTATATATATTTCTTATAGAGCAACAGATCCTCTGCTTACACGTTACAGTAGTGGTTTTACATTAAGAAATATCCCTAATGATGATGAGTTAGCCCGTCAATCTGCTGAATTTTCTTATAATTACGGGGGTAGAAAAATGCTGATGTTCTATGATAGACAGGCAAATTATAGTTATTTTGGAGAGGTTTTTAAAGCTAGTGCGGATAACATAGGGATTGATATTATTACCACACGTTCATATTTTAGTTCAGATTATGATTTCAATGATCTTATTTCATCTGTAACAGGCTATGATTATGATTCAATTTTTATTTCGGGTGGTCTCCCTTCATCTGCACTATTGATCAAGCAATTAAGAGATAAGGGCATTAAAGTACCCATTATTGGAGGGTATGGTTTAGATTCTCTTGAGCTTTGGACTATAGCAGGCAAAGCATCAGAATTTACCGCTGTTCCTACAGTATTTAATCCAAATTATCCTTTAAAGGATGTATCTGATTTTGTAAAACGATTTAAAGTAAAATTCGGATTTGTTCCTGATACATGGGCAGCTCAAGGGTATGATGCTATATCTTTACTTGCGTATGGTATTGAAAGAGCTGGGTCCACTGTCCCAAAAAATATAACGAATACGTTACGTTTTATCGAAAATTGGAATGGGGTTACAGGTTCATATGCATTCACGCCGGATGGGGATATCAAGGGTAAGAAGATATTTTTCAAAACCATGGATAATGGTAAATTTGTATTCATTAAAGAAAAAGAAAAGGAAGAACCGCCCAAAATTTTTGATTATATAGAAGATTATACCTTAAGGATTCCATTGGAAGGCGGAATATCAACAATAGATCCGGGCCTTACTGCTGAAAGTAATTCAATTGAGTTAACTGAACAGTTGTTTCTTGGATTAACTTCATTAGAACCCGAAACTTATCAGCCAGTTCCAGAGATTGCAACAGATTGGACAGTCAGCTCAGATGGGAGAAACTATGAATTTCATATGCGTAAAGACATTCAATGGACAAATGGAGAGCCTGTAACTGCCCATGATATTGTCTGGGCAATTCAACGTAATATTACCCCTAAAACAAACGCCCCCTATGTCAATATTCTGTTTGTTTTAAAGAATGCCATAGCCATAAATAAGGGTGAAATAAAAGATGTATCTCAAATTGGCGTGAATGCAAAAGATGACTATACTGTTGAGTTTATTCTTGAGAACCCGGTGAGTTATTTCCCTACCCTTGTAGGTTTATGGGTTTATCGCCCATTACCTCGCGCTATTATCGAAAAATATGGTGATAAATGGACAGAACTTGATCATATCCAAAGCAATGGTTCCTATAAGCTTGCGTTAAGTGATAAAAATATTGTAATCCTCAGAAAGAATCCTTTATATTATAATGCAAAAAAAGTCTCTATTCCTGAAGTTCGTTATTATCTTATTCCGCAGGTCTCTATGGGATTCGTAATGTATCAGAATAACGAAATCGATATCATTGGGGGGAGCTACCTAAAAATGCCTCTAAATGAAATTCCTAACATTAAGCAGAATCCATATCTAAGTAAACAATATAAAAAGTTAACTCAATTTTCTACCTATTCATATGCATTTAATACAAAACGCCCTCCAACTGACAATGTACTTGTTCGTAAAGCAATTTCTGCAGCTATTGATCGGCCTCTTTTAATTGAAGTTATAACAATGGGGGGCGAGATGCCAGCTAAGACATATACCACACCGCCCATCGTAGGATCAGTTGATCCATCAGATAACATTGGGATTGGCTTTGCGCCATTTGATGCAAAAAAATGGTTAGCAGAAGCAGGATATCCTGAAGGAAAAGGGTTCCCTGAAATTACACTACTATTTAATAAATCAGAGACGCATCAGAGAATTGCTCAAGCAATTTCAGACTCTTTAAAGCACTATTTAAATATTAATGTCCGGATTATTGAGAAAGATTGGGATGAATATATGAGCATCATACTAGACTCGAATCTTACCAATAACCCGCATATTTTCAAAGCATGCTGGAATGGTGATTACCCTGATGCAAGTAATTGGCTTAGCCTTTTTAATCCATTAAAACCTTCTTTTAATACTGGCTGGGAGAATAATGAATATGTTCAACTTATCGCTCAGGCTGAAAAAGAAAGTGATCCTAAACAAAGAGAAAAATATTATAACAGATTAGAAAAAATTTTATGTCAAGAACAAGCCATTGCAATACCACTTTATTTTGAATCAGCTCATTGTCTTGTCAAACCAAGAGTGAAAGGATGGTATTATATGGCTATGGGAGGCCAACATATACGTAACTGGAGCTTAGGCGAAGAAACGGAATGAAAAAATTTTTTTTATTAACCATCATTGCCGGTTTATTATTATTGTTAATCAAAGGGATATTTGTTTTTATATCGTCAGATTTGTCCACCCAAAAGGAAGTTATATATATTGCAGTTGTAGCTCCTACAAGCGGAAAAGATAAGCATGAGGGCGATGCAATGATTAAGGGGATCAGCCTTTATATCGATAAAATAAACAGTCAAAAAACGAAGGGATTAGAAAATAAGGAGATAAAATTACTGATTTTTGATGATAAAAATACCAAAGCAAATGCTTTAAAGGTCGCCTATAAAATTAATGAAGACAATAAAACGGTTTTAGTGCTTGGACATTATTATAATTCAACATCGTTAGCCGCGGGTGATTTTTATAGACAGTCAGGTATTCCTGTAATCACAGCTTCGGCAACATCTGAGCAAGTTAGTACTGGAAATGAGTGGTATTTTCGTACTATCCCCGGAGATGATTTAATTAATAACTTTATGATCAACTATATTACTAAATTTCAAAAACAATCTGAGATAAATATTATATTTGATAAAGATGAATACTCGTCATTTGTTAAGGGTTTCGAGGAAATGTCTAGTAATTATGGGATCAAGATTAAGCATAAGTGGAGTTTTGATAAAGGAGAATCTGAACACCATGTCTCTGAAGAACTGAATAAAATTATTAGAGAATTGAAAGTTAAAGACGATATTGCACCCATCTTGTGTATTACTCGTCCTGAGGAGGGAGCAAAAATAATTACATCTATAAAATTTCCTGATGCAAAGTTTGTTTTTATGGGACATTATTCATTTTCAACGCCAAGTTTTATTGATGTGTTAAAAGATTATCCTCAAGAAAAAATCTTTCATGGGTATTATTCAGATAATATATATGCTATCTCTCCATTTTTATTTGATCTGTCCAGCGAAAAGGCGTTTCACTTCAGAAAAGAATATTTAAAAAGGTATAATGAAGAACCTTCATGGATTTCAGCATGTTATTATGATGCAGCCCAGACTGCTGTTGAAGCAATTAAAAGGGCTGAATTTGAGAGCACAGAGAATATGCGTGAAAACAGAAGAAAGGTAAAAGATTCTTTATCAAGGTTTAATAGTGAAGAAAATTCAATAGAAGGTGTAACTCACAATATTTTTTTTGATGCAAATGGTAACTCTCAATCCTCAATTTTTCTTGGATATTGGCAAAATCATCAGTTTTTCGCAGAATATGACCAGTATCAAATTTTTCAGGAAACGGGCTATTTAAAAAAGAAACCCCGTTCTTTTAAACAGGATATAGGGGATATGGTCATCAAAATGGATGAGTTAACACTTATAAAGACGCAGATTGTATATACAGGCATGTATATTAATAAAATCAGCAAGATAGATTTTATTAACAATACCTATCTCATTGATTTTTATCTATGGTTTAGTTTTAGTAAAGATATTGATGATAAAAATATTCTGTTTTATAATGCAATACAACCCATTAAATTAAAAGATCCGATTAAAATTGAGGTATCAGAAAAAAATATTATCACACAGACTTATCGTATAAAAGCTGAATTCAACAACAATTTTACCGTCTTGCAAAATCCTCTTGGCGAACAAATGTTAAAAATACAGTTTCATCATAAGACTAAATCTATAAATAAATTAATGTATATCCCTGATAAAAAACAATGCATGTCTCGAACAGGAATCAAGGGTATAAATATTCCGCATGGATGGACTATTAATGATATGGATTTTTATCAAGATACTATAAATATTAACTTAATGCCAGATTTACCTTCTATAAAAGTTTCTAGTTTTAATACAACTATCTGGCTTGATAATAAAAAAAATATAATTAACTTCTCACTTAAAAATTTTGTCGTAGCTTTTTTTATGATAATTATTTTACATATAGTCTTTTTTATACCTTCTAGTCATTTTATTAGCCGATCAATCATAATTATAACGATACTATCTATAACATTGATATATGATTTTATGTTTTTAGAAGATGCTATTCGGGAATTTATACTCGTGAAATATGAAATGAATGTTTTATATATATTGTCTTTTATTACGGGTGTTATAACCTTAGCTACTTGGATATTGAAGAAAAAAAAAGGTAACTAACATGAAGAAAATACTCATCATTCTTTTTCCAATTTTAGTTATCGCTCTATTCTATCCAGAAATAAAAAGAGTCATAAAGAAAGAAAGTATCTATATCGCTGTTATCGGAAAAGAGAATGATATTTATCGAAAAGCTATTCGGTTGTATGTAGATAACATAAACTCACAAGGGGGAGTAGAGGGTAGAGATATAGAATTAATATATTATGATGATAAACAAGATAAGGATAGTGCACAAGATGTAGCTCAAAGCATAGCAGAAGCAAATAAGGTTATGGTTGTAATAGGACATGAAACAAATCTAACATCATTTGTTACAAGTACAATTTATAAAAAAAATGAAATACCGGTAATTATGCCTGCTTCAACCTTAGCGGAATTAGGCACGAATAATGAATGGTCTTTCAGAGTTATTCCTAACAATAGTATTGAAGCTTCAATTATTGCTAATTATATTAAAAAAGAATTAAAATATCCTTATGCTAGCTGTATATATAATCCAAAATATCCTTACAGTACATCGTTACTAGAAAAGTTTGAAAAATCTTGTGAAAAACTTGGACTTGAGATTAAAAATAAATGGTTTTTTCAAAACGATGATCAATTAGTAAAGGTCATCGACCGAATAAACTCAACAGAGAATATTGGAATACTATTCCCATCTGTTTTTTTACCTGATACTATAAAAATAATTACCTCTCTAAAAGATATCGGAAAAAATATTCCTATAATAATTATAGGAATAGATCAATTAACCCATAATTATTTTATCGATGAAATTAAAAAAAATCCAAAAGAACAAGAACAACCCGGATATTATTCAAATGGGATATATTGTATTACACCATATATTGGAGAGATAGGTAATGAGGAAACATTTAAGTTTGAAAAAGAATTCTTTGAAAAATATAAAGAAAAACCTTTATTAGCAGGTAGTTACTATGATGCCATATTGGTTGCAGTATCAGCAATAAAAAATGCAAAAATTCAGTGTAAAGAAGGTCATATTTTAGAAGATAGAAGAAAGATAAGGAATGCTTTGGTGGGGTTTTATAATGAAAAAAATTCTGTCTCAGGTGTAACCGGAAAAATTTATTTTAACGATAACAGGGATGTTAATTCCTCGATTTATATTGGAATCTGGAATAATCAGAAATTGTTACCTTCATTTTATCAATACCAGCCATTGGAAAGCATAACTGGTATTGACAATATTTTTAAAAAAACATTGGAAGGTGATATTATAACCCTAGGCAACAACAGGCTCATGAAAAAAATTGGTATAGTTTATACAGGGATTGCTATAACTGAGATTAGCGACATAAATATACAAGAATCTACCTGTTCAGTAGAGTTTTATATCTGGTTCAGATTTCAAGGTGAGTTCGATGATACAAACATTGAATTTGCCAATTACATAAACCCTATTCAGTTGGGTTCCCCAATTGCAGAAAATAAGGAAAATGATGTTACTACAAAGGTATATCGTGTGAAGTCTGTTTTTATGTGTGACATTGATCTTTTTAACTATCCATCAGCATATATGCTACTTTCTTTAAATTTTCATCATAATAATTTAACATGGAACCAAAAAATTTATATTCCCGACCCTCTTGGACCTCCTACAAATTTGGTTTCTATCCCAAACCAAATAAATCATAAGATTAAAGGCTGGGATGTAAAAAATATATCTTCTTTTCAGGATATTATAACTAAAGACGCCTCAATTGGAACGTCTAAGCCTTTTGACTCACAACAGGGAATTAAATATTCTCAGTTTTACTCTGAAATTAAGCTGAAAAAAAAATTATCTGTATTTTTTACCTCACATTACTATGTTATTATATGTATTTCTGTAGTCTTGATATTATTATATTTGATTTATTTCATACCTCCTCAGAGGTTTACAATACAAATTATTTTATCTTTGCTTGTTCTAATACTTAATTTAGGTTGCCATGTGATAATATTATCGGAGATGTCTGTTGATTATATGACAGCAATTGAAAAATATCTTTTTTACACTATATATCTTCTTATTATTATAACAATGATTATATCTGTTGTAGTTTATAGACTGCATCTAAAAGGGAACTCAAAAAAAATCCTTAATCTTCTCCTTTTAGGCAAGATAGGATATCAATTGGTAGTTACGGTCAATTGTATTATTCTAATTTTTATTATATGTTTATAGAAAGGAATTTATTATGCATATAATTATAATACTACTTATTTATACTGGATTAAGCCTAATTATTGGGTTGTTTGGAATTAATAAAAAATTTGGATTCTGGGGATATTTTTTCGGTTCAATGGTTCTAACACCTTTAATTGGTTTGCTTTTAGTTTTTGCATCTGACCCAAAAAAGAAAAAAAACAACTAACTGGCATTTGATTAAATATATTAAACAATAAATGAGGAGGAAATAATGACAGAACTCAATGAAAAAAAAACCGAAACAACTTCACAAGATACAGATTCACAAGATACAGCTTCACAGGATACTCAAATAAAATCACTGATTAGAAATCATGTTATTGCTGCAATGGGAATTTCTCTTGTTCCAATTCCTGTACTGGATATCGTTGGAATTACAGGTGTTCAGGTGAATATGATTCGGAAATTTGCAAAAGCCTATGATGTGCCCTTTAGTGAGAGTAAGGTTAAATCAATTTTAGGAGCTTTGATTGGCGGCGGAAGCGTTTTACCTATTGGCCATGTATTTAATTCTTTACTTAAAACAGTACCATGGGTAGGACAGACTGTTGCACCATTAGCAATGGTTACTTCATCAGGTGCAATAACTTATGCTGTTGGCAAGGTGTTTAACGCACATTTTGCATCAGGCGGAACCTTATTAACCTTTAATCCTGAAGAAGTTAAAGAATATTATGCTGAAATGTTAAAAGAAGGCAAGGATGTAGCGCAAGAATTGAAAACCGCCTAAATTTTTTTAAAAAAGTCGAAAACAACCTCACTATTAAAAAGCCGAGGTTGTTTTATCAATTGTTATAAGCGTTTTTAAGAGGAAAAAAATGCTAAAGAATGATAGATTATATCATCTTATGGAAAACCTGAATCAGCATGAACTGCTCTTTGTATTGAAAAATGGACTTGGCATTAAAGAAAATATTTATAATAGCTATCCAAATGAAAAATTAAAAGATATCATTAGTATAGAATTAAGAAGTGCTGCCAGTAATAATTTTGCTAATTTTTTTCGTTTACAGCATGAATTCCCCTATAAGCAAATCATTATAGATGTTGCAAAGACATTATCAAATGGTATTTCTGATCGAAAAAAAGCAAGGATCCCTGACTATTCATTAAATGACAATCATACTGAAGAAGAAATAGAAAAAGCCATTCTCAAATTGTTTGAAATAAAAACCCAAGAATGGTGGAAAGGACTTAACAAAAAAGAGAGGGAAGATATTGCGGATAAGATTGCAGATGTAATTGATCCAGAAGTAGTCAACACTGTAAATCGTTGGACGTTGATAAAATATAGAATCACAAAAGAAGTAAAGGATTCTATCTTTACTAAAGGTGTAATTATTGCAATGCTTACTCTTTCCGCTGGAGGTATAGTAGGCGCCTATGGCGGCTCTATGCTGACGCGTATTGGTTGGAATGTCGTCGTACCTACTTTAGGGTATTCTCAAGGATTAAGAATGCTGATGAGTGGGAAGTGGTTATTGGATATCATTGGCGCAGTAACTGCTGGTATGGCTGTGTTTGTACCCAGTACTATATATTATTATGCAGATGTTAATTATCGAAAAACAATACCCACAATCGTTATGTTATTATCAAAATATCATATGAATAAGGGATTTAGATAGTGCTAAACAAGTAATGCTGGCGTTATCAGCATTACTTGTGATTCAATTAGATTGGGTTATAATTTATAAATCTTCCAAATTCTAATTTTAACACTTTATCAGCTATATGAAAATAGCGATCATCGTGACTAACCGCAATTACAGTTTTTCCTTGCTTTTTCATCTCTTTTAACAAAACCTCATAAAAATATTTTCTAAAAATTGGATCCTGATCAGCAGCCCATTCATCAAATACATATATTTGTTTATCATCAAGAAGGCTTACGATCATCGCTATTCTTTTTCTTTGTCCTGTGGATAGACGTATTGCTGTAAATTCCCCATCAACAACGGATGTTTTTTTATCTATTTGCATAATTTTTAACAGGTTATTTATTTTTTCATAGTCAATAATCTCGAATCCATATAACTTGTGAAACAGGTAAAAATCTTCAAATATAATTGAAAACATTTCGCGGTATTCAGGATAGCCAGATAGTAATACAGGAAAATCATTCACCTTTATTGTTCCTGAAGCAGGATAGTATAACCCAGTGATCAGTTTGAGAAGCGTTGATTTCCCAGATCCATTACCACCAACAATCATGATTAGTTCACCCCGGACTATTTTAAGATCAGCCGGCCCCAGTGTAAATAGAGGCATTCCGTAGTCATCAGTATAGTCAAACATGATTTTTTCTAAAGTTATTTCTTTAAATACTACAGGTACAGGTATATGTTCATTATCGGGTTCTTTAATGATGGTGTCCAGTTGTTTTTCTAACTTATACAAATTGCCGGCTGCCACATTCGCTCTAGCAATAAAGGGTATTGACTGCACAAAAATCTCTAGTGGACTAACAATAAACAGAATTGAAGATACAATCTGTACAACAAGTACATTGTACATATGTTCAAGTCTAGGAAGAATAAATATAATTACTGCAAGTAATAGATAAAAAAAAGTCTGCGAGAATAAAAAACCAACAATAAAGTTCAGTCTGGTTTTTATTTTAAGTGCTTCTGTATCAAAAGCTATTTTTTTTAAATAACTGAAATGTTCATTACTTTTTTTTTTATTTATTTTTAATTCTTTGAAACCATAGATTGTCTGATTCACCATTTCAAGAAACCTGTTTTCCTGTTTTGAGGTTTCTTGGACTTCTTCTATTACCATTCTATTAAAAAGGTAAAATACATAAGTACCTAAGGTAATCGTGCACACAATGATAAAAAAAGCAAGTTTGGATATAAAAAATACATATAGAGTACAAAAAACCACCATGATAACGGACTGAGCTGCATTGACGAGAAGAACAACTGCCTGAGAGATAACTTCAGTATCTTGGGTAATTCGGTTGTATATATCCCCCTTGCCTGTTTTTTCAAGCAGAATAAGATCTGATTTCCTGATTTTATCTGCAAGTCTTACCCGGATTCCTTTGATCATATTTTCTGAGATTATAACTGATTTTTGTAGCGCATATTTTTTACTAAAAAGGAAAATCGCTAACATAATGAAAAACATCAAAAAATATCGAAGGTTAAGATTAGTATATGAAACAACCTTGATAGACGCATTAATAATGGCAAGAAGCAGCGCATTAGAGATTCCTGAAATCAACGTCATCAGAAATACAGGAGTTGGAGAAATCGTTGTTTCTCTTTTGAATAATTCCCAGATGTTCATTATGGTACTCCCATTTATTAAGTTCTAATTAATTATGATAAGACGGTCGTGGCATTTTTTTCAATCGAGAAGAAAGTATGAGTGAGTCCGCAACATGGTTTTGGTCTTCTGTTGGCAATCCTTGAATTTTCAAAAGCATTTCGTATTCATTCAACATTTGTATATCATACAATATATCATCGTCTTTGGATAATCCATTCATTGCAATGGTTATTCCTTTCAGTAAATCTCGAGCATACTGGATAGATAATAAAGCCTGTTGAGTTTGATTTTGCGAAAGATAACGGCCTGCTTCATCCATTTTTTGCGACAGCGTATAAGCTAAGAAATTTTTAAATACATTCAATTCCAAATGCCCATTAGATGTCGGTTGGTTCGATAAGTTAAGTTGCACGCGATTTACTTGATTGGTTAAATGAACCAAGTCTTTATATTTGACACTCACATCCGCAATATGTCCGGGATTAGAAACCACGACATCCAGCAGAATTACATGTGCATCATTTGCATAAAAATTAGGGATAACAATTTGTATGCCGTCTTGATCTTCACCGCGATCTGATTGAATCCCAAGGGCTTTTGCAAGTCGCTGATCAATGCGTTGTTCCATTTCTTTGACCCGATTTGCTTCAGGTGCTTTTAACCGATAAGAGCCAACTATATCAACCAGTTCCACACCTGATCCAAACCGAATTTGAATGCGAATTGCTCTTGCTATGATTCTGCTGAACGCAGACAGTTCATTTTCTACAGATTGTTTGGCTTGAATAATTGTTTCCAGTATTCTTCGATTCCCTTGTCCAGAAAGAGCTATACGATCTAATTCTTGACGATTCACAGCAGAACCGATTCCCATTACGCTCAATGGAGTGCCCATCATTGCATGTTGATGAGCAATTTTAACGATAGCGTCTGTCAACGTACCATAAGCACGATTGGTAATGAGAATAACAGCACTATTTCCTAATGGATTCGATGAATCATCTATTTGTTGAATTTGCTTGGTTGCTGTCTGGATGGCTGAACATATATCTAAATTCTGATTTGAAGTATTATCACGCTCAAACATCGTTTGTAATGATAAAAAAAGGGGACCATAACGAAACGCATCGGGTGGAATGAATATATCTTTGGGTTTTTTAGAAATGGTTAAACAGAATTGATCGCCAATATCCTTTGCTTGTTCAAATGCAAAAAGTAAAGAACGAATAATGGCGATATCTTCAGCACACATAGTTTGATCGATATCCAACACAATTCCTACATGCATTGCTGAACGAATTCCATGCGCTCGTTCGGTTCCTTTCAACCCTATTTGGAACAAAATCCTTGTGCGATTTTCAATCCATGACTGATTGGAGTTAACATATACGGCTAAGGCTTCGCGGTTGGGTGGATCAAAGGGTTGTATGGGTTGTTTTGATCTATCGTCTAATAAAAGCGTTTGATTGGCAAGTAATTCGAGATGATGACGGTTCCGAGTTAAAAGACGAGTATGCAGACGACGAAAATTTGAATCTCCCGGAATATAAGTATTTGCCCAATATCCTTCTGCTGGCTGAAAATGTAAGCCATCTACTGTTTGCACTTGTTGTAAAAACGCTTGAGCAATGGTTAAATCATGATCTGATGAATCCGTTGGTATAGGTGTTTTTTTTGGAGGTGCGATACCATTTTTATCTTTTTCCAAAGAAGATATACTCGTTTTACGTCGTATTCCTTCATTGTATAATTGATTTTTCTTGGAATGCACTTCCTCATTAGAATCTAAAGATGCAGTTCTGTCGATGAGTTCATGGCTAAAAATTTCATCTGATATTGATGTTTCTGACGTATCTTCCGTGTTGTGTAATATGTTTTGAGGCACTGCGAAGGCAACATCAGCTTTTGCAGCATCACCCCGCGTATCAGCATCACTAACCCCTGAAGCAGGAACATTTACTTGACCTTTCGTTTTCACTGCGGGTAAATTTATTTCAGACATTGGCTCAGGTGGAGATGGTTTGTTCATTCTCCCAGACTCAGTTTTACCCGTTACAATCATACCTTGTTCTGAATCTGTTAGACCATCTGTTTCAAGCAATCGTTCATCCCGTTTTTCTTCTTCTGTTTCCCGACTATTGCTTTCATTCACAGATTGAATCTGTAAAGGCATTTCAGCCATTTTATAGCTACTGATTTGGTTACGGATTACCCCGATGAGTATCAGTGCAATGATAGCAATTGAAATAAGTGCAGGCCATCGAAATCGTTTTAAGGTATCCTTGTTGAAAATACCTTGATTTTTTAGCATAGGTTGCGTATTCAATTCTGTGTTTATCGTGGTGTCATTTATATTCGCTAGTATCTGAGGCAGGAGTTCCAGTGATTTAACAAATACATAACAATCGATGCATTGACTTATATGGTCTTTGATGTGGTGTAGATTCTCTTGGTTGACAGCTTTTTCTGAAAGCAAAAATTGTTTTATTTTTTTACAGTGTTGCATAAAAAATCATAAAGTAGGGGCGTATTGCAATACGCCCTCATATAGTAAATTGGATTGCTGAATTATAGTAAAGGTCAGGAATGGCTTTAATGGGTTTTTTCTGACCTAAGCCTTCACTGTATCCCAAAATAGGCTTCTTCCATAACAGTGAGGGCTTAAAAATACAAAGTATCACGAGCGGTTCTTTGGTGTTGAATGATATAGGTTGCACAAGCTGTATCTGATTCCCAGACAGTTACATGGGATACATTAATATCTTCAGGAGTTAACGTAGATTGGAGTGTTTTGGCGATATATTCCGCAATATGTTCTGAAGATGGAGGTAAACTTTCAAACATGGGAAGTTCATTCAAAAAACGATGATCTAACTGCTCTACGAGTTCTTTGATGTATTTTTTTAATACTGAAAAATCGATTAATACGCCAGCACTGTTTAAACGATTACCACATACACTTACTTCAACTTTCCAGTTATGTCCGTGTAAATTTTCACATTTGCTTTGCACCAATTTGAGTTGATGGGCAGCAGCAAATTGTGTGATGACTTTAATTTCAAACATGGTAATCTCCTCATTTATTAAATGACATTTTACCTACAAAATCGAAAATCGAAAATCGAACCTACATTTTGCCTTTCAGTATATTTTTTAATCGATTGGTAAACTTGCTTTCTTCAAGGCTTGCGAATTCCCGCAACACTTTTTCTTGTTTTTTATTAATATTTACGGGTGTTCGAATATCTACCTGAATAATCTGATCACCACGAACGCCATTCCGTAAAGAAGGGATACCTTTTCCTTTAAATCTGAAAGAATCTCCGTATTGAGACCCTTTAGGAATGGTTAAGGTTTCTTCACCATCCAGCGTTGGGATTTTAATTTGATCACCTAATGTTGCCTGAATGAATGAAATTTCAACAGCACAAATAATATCATTTCCATTGCGCTGAAAAAAATTATGCGGAAGCACGTTGATAAATACATATAAATCACCATTTGGACCGCCATCCGGGCTTGATTCCCCCTCACCCGTTAATCGGAGTCTGGAACCTGTATCTACACCGGGTGGAATTTTTATGGCCACTTTTTTACTAATTGCGACTTGGCCTTTACCTCTACACTGAACACATGGATTTGAAATATGTTTTCCTTTTCCCTGACAATATGGGCATGTGGTTCGTACTGTAAAAAATCCTTGGCTTTGCGTATATTGACCTGAACCATAACAATATTTACATGACTCCGGTTGCGCACCTTTTTGGCATCCACTTCCTTTACATGTCGGACAAGTATCTAATTTTTCAATTGGAATTTCTTTTTCAATGCCAAATGCAGCTTCCATAAAATCAATTTGCATTTCATAACGCAAATCTGCGCCTTGTCTGACCCTTGATTTTTGTTGTTTTCTTTTGGTACCAAACCCAAAAAAATCTTCAAAAATATCACCAAAACTGGCAAATATATCTTCAAATCCGCCAGCTCCGGCATACCCCGAACCCTCTAAGCCTTGGTGCCCATATTGGTCGTAAATACGACGTTTTTGAGCATCCCTCAATACTTCATAGGCTTCGGCAGCCTCTTTAAATTTTTCTTCAGCTTCTTTATTACCCGGATTACGATCCGGATGATATTTCATTGCTAACTTACGATACGCTGATTTTAGTTCATCATCAGTTGTAGTACGGCTTACGCCTAAAATTTCATAATAATCTCTTTTTGCAGCCATAGATCATTCATTCAATTGATAGTGTTAGTAATAGATTTTCATTTTTTTAAGAATAAAACATAAATTAAGCTTGTCAATGCAATTTATGGTATCCTGAGATATAAAAGCATAACTTAGCCTCTAAATGGCCTTCTAAGTATCGTATCTTTATTTTCCCATTCAGCATTTTTTTCTGGATAAGCAATATTGTAATGTAAGCCCCTGCTTTCTTTTCGCAACATTGCACATTGAATAATTAAATCTGCAACCAAGGCTATATTTCTTAATTCTATTAAATCTGATGTAATTTTAAAATCCCAGTAATATTCATCAATTTCTTTTTGAATTATGTCTATTCGTCTTTTGGCACGATCGAGTCGTTTATTAGATCGAACAATTCCTACATAATTCCACATGAGCCGTCGGATTTCGTCCCAATTATGAGTTACCATAATTGTTTCATCACTGTCTGTGGTACCCATCTCATCCCATAAAGGTAACTCTATAGAAGATTCGACTTGGTGGGATTGCAAAAATGAAATCGCATGATTGGCAGCATGATTGGCAAACACAAGTGCTTCTAAAAGAGAATTACTAGCGAGTCGGTTTGCTCCATGCAAGCCCGTATTAGCAGTTTCACCAATCGCATATAACCCTTTGATACTTGTTTGTCCATGTTTATCGGTAACAATTCCACCACACATGTAATGAGCTGCGGGTACAACTGGAATGGGTTCACGAGTAATATCAATACCAAAATGTAAGCATTTCTGATAAATATTGGGAAATCGATTTTGAATAAATTCTGAATTCTGATGCGTAATATCTAAAAATACAGATTCATCGCCTGACTTTTTAAGTTCTATATCAATGGCCCTTGCAACCACATCACGACAGGCAAGGTCTTTTTGAGGATCATAACGATGCATAAACGCCTCGCCAGTCGAATTAACCAATATCGCGCCTTCTCCTCTTAGGGCTTCAGTAATTAAAAAATTTTTTGCATCTGGATGATATAAACATGTAGGATGAAATTGTACAAATTCTAAGTTGGCAATAGATGCTCCAGCACGATAAGCCATAGCAATTCCATCCCCTGTGGCCACATCAGGATTGCTCGTGTATAAATAAACCTTTCCAGAACCGCCTGTAGCCAATAAAATGACCTTTGCAGAAAAAGTTTTTACAACGTGAGTCATTGTATCTAACACATAAGCACCGTAGCAATGATCCTGATGATCTGTAATCACCATACCCCGTTTCATTCGCGTAGATAGAGTGATCAGATCAATGGCAAGATGGTGTTCCAAAATGGTAATATTTTTATGCATGGACACTTGCTTGACAAGTACGGTTTCAACTTCTTTGCCTGTCATATCCTTTGCATGTACAATGCGTTTTCTTGAATGCCCGCCTTCCTGACCCAAATCTAATTCTGCTTTTAATGAGTTCTGCTCCTCTTGGAGGTTAAATTCTACGCCCAATTCAATCAATTCATGAATTCTTGAAGGGCCTTCTTTGACGACCATTTCTACTACATCTCGTTTGCATAAACCATCCCCGGATAACATCGTATCTTGGATATGCAGATCAAACGAGTCCAGTTGTCCGAAAACTGAAGCAATCCCGCCTTGTGCATAAGCTGTGTTGCTTTCCATAATTTCTTTTTTAGTTATAATTGTAACTTGTCCTGCATCCGCAACTTTTAATGCAAACATTAACCCCGCGACACCACTGCCAACCACCAGAAAATCAGTTTTGTATTTCATATGCTTTCCTTAATTAAGGATAAACGGTTACCTAATATAAAGAGGATCTGCGTTTATTTTGTCTTGCATTATATCCTAACAATATCCCAAGTAAAAGAACACCTGCTCCACTTAAAAACCACATATACTCCTTTTTAGTTACATTCGTTTGCAGATATCCAATGTCTTGATGTTGTTTTGATAAGGTCGCCTTCAGCTCATCATTTTCTTTTTTTAATTGCATATATTCCGCTGAATTTTTTTTTAATTCATTATACTGTAGGCTAATCTCTTCTAATTGTTTTTTGGTGATTGTTAATTCTTCACCTATGCGTTTGTTTTCATTTTGCAACGTTTCATGAGTAGTGCTGAGTTGCGTTTTATCTGCCTGCAATTGATCATATGAGGCTTTTATGGTTTCATAAGCGACTTCTTTAGGTTTCTCACTTGTCAAATATCTTGTAGCCGTCCATCCTTCTTTTCCATTTAAAGATTTTACCATTGACCAGTCAGCATCTTGTTCAATAATTTCAACTGAATCACCGGATTTCATCATAGCAATAATTCGGTATTCTGTTCCTTTACCCGTTCTTAAAGGGACTTCCATAATATTTTTAATATACATCATCTCTGCACTTGAAATTGTTGTCCAAAATAATACAATACACAACATATATAGCATTTTCATTTTTTTCATACATTCACCTAACCTTAAAAAAAAATTTATAATTTATTTATTTGTTTTTTGTTTAATATAAAAAAAATTACGTTAACAAGAATATAAAAAAAAATAAACGCTTTTTTCATTTTTTAAAAGTTCTTATTCAAATAGAATCGGCTAAAAAACTTTGATAAATAAATGAAACATAGCTAGTTATCAGTAAAAATCCAATAAGTTTTGGGAGTCGTTTAAAAAAAACGAGGAAAAAAAAATGAACCAGTCCTGTTAAAAAAATTAGGATGATCCCAAAATAAAAAAAAGACGGAATGTGTATTGGTTTGAACAGCGCGAACAAACCAATACACATCGGGATACAGATATGACCATCCCCAAGCTGAGAGCTATAAACAATGTCTGGCCGTCCACGCCAGCCGTAGTACATGGATAGTAACCCATTAGGCAGCACCATTAAAAATCCACTAAGCCATCCTAAATGTTTAAAAACAAATAAACCACTTTTGTTATCCCCTACCCATGCAACAAGATGGTCAATGCTTACATACATGCCATAAGCACTAGCGCCAATCAGGATAAGTTCTACGACTATTTGTGGACTCAGAGTCCTGTTTTCCTGAAGATTGGTTTTAAGAACTTCAAATACATGGATCAGTTGCCAGAATACAAAAATAGCTACTAATGTTACGCCATCACCAAAATTGATTTCCCCATCTTTGGCTAATGCCCAGAGAATTCCGGTAAAAAAAAACAGGGCAATTAACGTGAAGATCAACGAAAGAAAGGTTAATCGGTACTGCTGGATTGTTTTTTTGGATTGTTTTTTTATAGACGAATCAGATTGGAGACTCAAAGACCAGAATATTGCAGGCAGACCTAAGAGCAAACTTAAATTGGTAACGTTATTCACAATACAGTTTTCAAGTACAATTTTACCTTCACCGCCATAACACCCCAGTACAAATGCAAAACTCAAATTTGAAAATCCGGAACAGTATGGCATAATCAGTGTTCCTAATACTGTTCCATGAAATCCATGGTGTTCCATTGCACCCAGCCGCCAAATCATAAACGCAGAAGAACACAGAAAAAGCAACACATGGTGAAGCGGATAAAGTGAATTGACAAAGTCCATACCAATTAAATGAGGCCTCTTTCCTTGGCAATCCGAAGATACGTTTCTGTACCACTTGACGGTGGTAGATACTGATGATCCTGAGATTTTTGAACAAGGCTCATGGCTTCCGTCGGACATGTGCTCACACACAGCCCACATCCAATACAACGGTCATAATTGATTTTAGCAATAGCATCAACAATTTCAATGGCTTCCATCTGGCAACGTCCCACACAGGTTTCACAGCCGCTACAGTCGCTTTCATTTACAGAAACATAATAGTTGCTTTTTACCAGTTGTGCAGGTGCTGGATTCATTTTTATACTTTTTAAAACACCACAGCAATCCCCACAGCAAGAACACATTCCACCCGGTTTTACAGCATTAAATGGCTGCATTACCAGTCCAATTTCATCATTTTTTTTTAAAATTGCAATGGCATCGTCTTTTGAAATATATCTTCCCATGCCATTTTCAACATAATAATCAGCATGAGCACCAAAACTAAAACAAACCTCTTCTGGCTTTTCACATGTATTACCCGTCAATCGAGCCCATCGTCTGCAAATACAGGGTGAAATCGCAATTATTTTTTGGTTTTCAACAATTTTAAATACATCGTCATAGGGCGCAATGGGCAATTCTGGCAGGATTGTTTTATTGATAGGAATGGTTCTGAGCAGCGGAGTATTCATACCAGAAAATGATTTTTCAAAACCGCTTTTAAAATATGCAAGGTTTTCTTCAGCAAATGTCTTATCCATATGATTAAGCTGGTGCTCAAAAATACCAATAATATACGGAACGATAGCATATTTAACCTGATCACCTTTCCTGTGTCTAAAAAGAAGGCCTTTTTTCGCCATGCTTTCCAGTTGATTTGCAAGTAAAGGTAATTCATGATCCATCCCTGAAGCAGCTAATTTTTTTGCGATTTCTTCGGGTGTTTGAAGCATTGGGGTAAGCTGAAGAAATAGTCGCGCATCTTCTTCGGTAAACAGTCTGCGCAATATCTTCATCTCAATTTTTTCTTCTGTTTTTGGGAAAAAAGCCAGTTGATCTAATCGTGTTCTCAGTTGGTCAAAAATATCTATTGATGCCATTAAAATCACTCCATAAAATAAAAAAAGATAGTTAAGGATAAATTTCATTCCTATTCACTAGAGAAAAGACTTGATTATCATATTGATTCTGACTAAATAAATAAACAAAAATTTTTCTTTATTATTTCAAATTTCAATACAATTACGATTTTTTAAAACAATTATAGGCAGAATAGGTCAATGAAGTTATTTGGTACAGAATCCATGAAAATTGCTGTGATGGTTTGCTGTTTATCACTTGCAGTTTTTTTTACGTTTTTGTTTCATTATCGCTACAACACGAGTTTGGTATTTACCCATTTTTTCTATATTCCCATTATTATGGCATCACTATGGTGGAGAAAAAAAGGAATTATAATCGCTGTTTTTCTATCAATACTTCTAATACTGTCTGATTTGGACAATACGGAAATAGCATATAATGCAATTCGTGGATTCATGTTTATTTTTATAAGTAGTATTGCCTATATATTGGTTGAAAAAACACGCATCGCCCAAAAAGAACAAATCAGTAGTGAATCCAAATACCGAACGTTATTTGAAAACATGGCTGATGGAGTGGCCATTTTTGAGGCAATGAACAATGGTTCTGATTTTATCATTATTGATGTCAATCGATCTGGCAAACAAATTGATCAGTTTGCTCTTCCAGATCAATTTCAGGGAAAACGAGTTACCGATGTCTTTCCTAACATTAAACAATTTGGATTACTGGATGTGTTTTATCGAGTATGGTCAACTGGTAATCCTGAAAAAAAGCCTGTTTCACTATATAAAGATGAACGTATTCACGGGTGGCGTACCAATTATGTTTATAAATTACCTTCAGGTGAAATTGTTTCTGTCTATCGGGATGACACGGAAAAAATCAAAACTGAGAAAGATCGATCGCTGCTCGTAGCTGCTGTAGAACAGGTAGGTGAAGCGATAATGATTACAAATCAGGATGGCATCATTGAATATGTGAATCCGGCATTTGAAACCATTACGGGGTTTTCTATCGAAGATGCAACAGGTCAAAACCCAGTGATTATGAAAACAGAAACTCAAAATGATGAGTTTATCCAAAATCTTTGGAAACAGATTCGACAAGGCGACACATGGCGAGGGTATCTGACCAATCAGCGAAAGGATAAAACGATTTATGAAACGCAATTGTCTGTAACTCCTCTTAAAGATTCAACAGGGAATATTGAACATTTTGTTACCATTTTGCGCGATATTACTCATGAAAAAAAACGGGAAATGCTTCTACAACAGGCACAGAAAATGGAAGCGTTAGGTGTTCTTGCAGGCGGTATTGCTCATGATTTTAACAATATTTTATTTCCAATTCTTGGCTATACTCAGATGATCATGGATGATTTTCCGAAAGACAGCTTAACTTATGAAAATCTTCAAGAAATATTAAAATCAGTGTATCGGGCAAAGAATCTCGTGAATCAAATTTTAACCTTTAGCCGTCAGGGTGAACAAGAACTTCGACCACTTCAGCTTGACCTTGTTATTAAAGAAGCAATGAAGCTTCTCAGATCAACCTTACCAACGACCATTGAATTAAATTTCTATATGGAACAAAATTGTAGTATGGTTCTTGCCGACCCAACGCAGATTCATCAGATTATTATGAATTTATGTACCAATGCGTATCATGCGATGGAAGAATCTGGCGGAGTTATTGATATTCGATTAAAAGAAGTGGTTATCAGAGATGTGGATGAACTGAAAGATATCGTGCCGGGAACGTATGTCATGTTAAGCGTTAGTGATACAGGATACGGCATTGATCCAACAATTATCGATCGCATATTTGATCCGTTCTTTACGACAAAAACAAGAGGTAAAGGTACAGGTTTAGGTCTTTCTGTGGTTCATGGGATTGTCCGAAGCTGTAAAGGTGCTATTCGTGTCTATTCTGAACTTGAAAAAGGAACGATATTTAAACTATTTTTACCCAGAGCCAAAGAAGCGGGTCAAGATATTGTCGCAATGGAACCGATGATTTTACCTCGGGGCAAAGAACGCTTGCTTGTTGTAGATGATGAAAAAACAATATTAAACATGTTGTATCAAATGTTAACCCGTTTAGGATATGATGTTGTCGTATTAAACGATCCAACACAGGCATTGACTATTTTTAAATCCCATCCAGATGGATTTGATCTTGTGATTACAGATATGACTATGCCCAAAATGACTGGTTTTGAATTATCGAAAGCCCTAAAAGAAATTCGTTCGTCAATTCCAATTATGTTGTGTACTGGTTTTAGTGAACAAGTGACTGACGAAAAAATTCATTCTTTTGGTATAGGAACATGCGTTATGAAGCCTGTTATTTATAGTGAATTGGCACAAAAAATTCGTAGTCTTATTGATAATAAACAATAATAATGAGTTCTATTTAAACATGGAAGAGGTTAAAGAACATATCGAAGTACTGCTCAAGATGGTTTTAACTCTTGAGCATGATGATATTCCTGCAATGGGCAACCTATTGAATCACCTTACTGTTATCGAATCGATTGCCGGTAACATTACTGATGCAACTTTCTCAAAAGTAATTTTCGGAATAAAACAATATATTGAAAAACTGGTACTTTCGGAAACTCAGGATTTATCACCGTTGATCGACGCTGCTAAAGCCTTACGATCTGTTTGGTCTTCCATTCAAAATCATGAACCCTTTGGATTTTCTGTGGATGAACTATTTCAGAGTTTAGATATTGATTCTGCATCACCTACCCATGAAAAGAGAGATGAACAACAGAATGATAAAACGATCAATACGATCAATACGAAAGATCAACAAATTCTTTCAAAAACAAATGGTCGTTTAAGCGAAGATGACAAACTATTATTATCAGATTTTCTTGGTGAAGCCCGTGAAAGTTTAGAGAGCATTGAATGTGAACTGGTCAATCTTGAACAATCTCCTGATGATAAAGATATTATAAATAGCATTTTCAGACCTTTTCATACCATCAAAGGAGTGTCTGGTTTTTTAGGCTTAAAGAAAGTCAATACCGTATCGCATCATGCAGAAAATCTGTTAGACCAAATTCGTGAAGGTAGATTAAAAATCCAGAGGCAGATTATTGATGTTATTCTTGCTTCTGTGGATATGATCAGACAACTTCTCCAACGGGTAGAAGAGGGATTGCCGCAGGGGTTACCAGCCAAAGAAGATGATATTGACATTGAAAACCTACTCATTCAAATTTCAGATATTGCTTCAGCAGTCGTATTTAAAGAAGAAAAATTACCAGATATTAAAGATGTTTCAGAACAAAAACCTCCATTAATCCCCGAAGACGATTCTCAAACATCAAAAATTGGCGAAATTTTAATTGCTGAAGGTCGGATTTCAGACCATGAACTTGAAGATGCGTTAGACTATCAGAAACACTATCCGGATAAGCGGTTAGGTCAGATACTGCTTGAACGCGAAAGAGTTGAAACGGACGATATTCAGTATGCACTGAATGAGCAAAAGAAAACCCGATCAGTGATGGTCAAACAGGTCAAGGTGGATACTCAAAAATTAGACAACCTTGTTGATTATACCGGAGAGCTGGTTATTGCTCATGCTATGTTAAAACAAAGCAGTACGGATTTACGGCAATCACATCCCAAATTGTTTCACAGTATGAATCAGGTTGGCCAAATTGTTTCCAATATTCAAAAAATAGCCATGTCCATGCGAATGGTACCGGTAAAAAATACGTTTCAAAAAATGATTCGATTGGTCAGAGATTTGGCAAGAAATATTCATAAACAGGTTCATCTTGAAATGTCTGGAGAAGACACAGAAATTGATCGAAACGTGGTTGAAATGCTATATGAACCTATGGTTCATATGATTCGAAATGCTGTAGATCATGGTTTAGAATTTCCAAAAAATCGGGTTGAATCCGGAAAATCGCCTTATGGAACCATTTTTTTAAATGCGTATCATAAGGCTGGAAATATTGTTATAGAAATTAAAGATGATGGCAAGGGACTGAATAAGGAAAAGATATTACAAAAGGCCATTAAGTTACATTTAATTGATCCAAATACAGAATGTTCAGAACAAAAAATCTTTGAACTTATTATGGCCCCGGGATTTTCTACAGCAGATTCTGTAACCAATATTTCAGGTCGTGGTGTTGGGATGGATGTTGTAAAAAAGGCCATTGAAGAATTACATGGACGCCTTGACATTCAAAGTGTATCTGGGCAGGGAACCACCTTTATGATTACCCTGCCGCTGACGCTAGCTATTATTGATGGTATGATTATTCGTAGTGGCAGTGAACGATATATCATCCCAAGTCATTCTATTGTTGAATTTTTTCAGCCTACCCCAGATCGATGTTACACAGTTGAAGGTAAGGGTAATATGATGTTAACCCGTGGTCAATTGTTGCCATTAGCACGCCTTCAAGAAATTTTTAAAATACCATATTCAGAAAAACCTGTATGGGAACATATAGCGCTTGTTGTTTCTCATAAACAGACATATAAAGCATTTCTTGTAGATGAACTGATTGGCAAACAGGAAATTGTAGTTAAAAACTTGGGGGATTCGTTTAAAGAGATTAAAGGAATTGCGGGTTGCGCGATCTTAGGAGATGGTCGTATAGGACTCATTCTCGATGTTGAAGGAATTTTTACGCTTATAGAGAATTGATTATTTATATCTTCGGGTAAATACCATGTCAATACAATCTAATCCAACAATTGAAGCTCAATTGAAATCATTGACACAAGAATTGGATGATACCGTTGCTAAGTTAGAAGAAGTGTATAGCCAACTGAATTTAAAGATTGTTGAAGCAGAACTGACTGAGATTGAATTAACACAAATTTTAAATGCTTCTATTGATGGGATGTGGGTTATTGATTTTAATCATGAGATACTGCGTGTTAATACAACCATGTTAAAATTATTAGACAAGCAGCAGCATGAGGTCATTGGAAATAAATGCTATTCATTTTTTCATAGTTCCATTTGTAATGAACGTCGCTGTCCAATGATACGAATCAAAGAAGGCGATGATCTTGTTCAATATGATATTAACCTTCCATGTCAGGGGAAAATTCGTCATTATAGCTTGACTGCTACGCCTTTTCTTGGTCTTTTGAATGAAATCATTGGTGTTGTTGAAATATATCGGGATATAACCCTTCGAAAAAAGGCTGAACTCAAATTAAAAGAAGCAAATAAAAGGCTTAAAGAACTTGTTCATATCGATGGACTTACCGAATTAGCGAATCGTCGATATTTTGACTTTTGTTTAGAAAAAGAATGGAAACGCTCATGTCGTGAACATAAACCCATCTCATTGATCATGTGTGATATTGATTTTTTTAAACGATTTAATGATACCTATGGGCATCAGGCAGGTGATGATTGTTTAAAACTGGTTGCCAATACACTTCGAATTCATGCCCGCAGACCCGGAGATGTGGCTGCACGTTACGGAGGAGAAGAGTTTGGGTTTATCCTACCCAACACAGACGTAAAAGGCGCTTTATATGTAGCAGAATCTATTCGTAAGCATGTCGAAGAACTTGGTATTGCTCATATTCGATCTGATATTGGGCAACATGTAACCATCAGTTTAGGCGTATCGGGTATTGTTCCCTGCAATCAGTTTACACCAGAAGCATTAATTGAATATGCGGATAAAGCCCTTTATTCTGCTAAAACCAATGGTCGCAATCGTGTTTTTTCAAGTCATGTTGAATACTAAAAATTAAATGTATCCCTTGAAATTCGTATGACACATCTGTATTCCAAGCAATCGATTGAATCAGATATATTGACTATTCAGGATTTTCCAAGTCGTTCTGACCGAATGTGGTTTTATTCAGAAGTCAATTCTACGATGGAAGTTGCCAGAGAAAAAGCAAATGCTGAATGTCCGCATTTTACCGTTGTGGTTTCAGACCGTCAAACTTCTGGGAGAGGACGTCTGAACCGGAACTGGATATCTGAACAGGGTGGGCTTTATTTTACAATGGTATTACGATTCAATGTA
Organism: Deltaproteobacteria bacterium YD0425bin50; assembly: GCA_002753105.1. GTDB lineage: Bacteria > Desulfobacterota > Desulfobacteria > Desulfobacterales > YD0425bin50 > YD0425bin50. The sequence continues at coordinate 43,456 of PDZT01000001.1, forward strand.
GCATTAGCAATGAGTCCCCGTATTGTTTTTGCCGCATCATACACGCTTGCGCATGTATTAAGAAATCGATTTCAAGTGAATGCAGGCTTAAAGTGGCCTAATGATATACTCGTTCAAGAAAAAAAAATCGCAGGTATTCTGGCTGAATCTTGCATTCAAGGTAATTCATTAGCGTTTATGACTATTGGTATTGGGTTGAATGTGAACAATGAACCTCATCCAATAGATCAACAAGCCTGTTCAATTAAGCAGATCACAGGTCAATTTGTATCACGAAAAACAGTATTAACATGGTTTCTCGATGAATTTGAAGAGATGCTCAGTTCAGATCAATATCTTGAAAGCATTTCTTTATGGAGGAAATATGCAATTACGTTAAACCGTAATGTGGCTATAAAAACTCCTCATGGAACAGTTCATGGGTTAGCAGCAGATATTGATGAAAATGGCGCGTTGATTCTCAGGCAGGAAAATGGAAAAATTGAAGTGGTAAGGTTTGGCGATTGCTTTTTTAATTAGGAATTACGAATTAAGAATTGAAAGGCTGCTATGAATGATGTTTCAAAAACATTACGAATGATGGTGTATGCTTCTTTGTTTTCTGCATTAATTGCATCAGGGTCCTATTTGGTAATTCCCATTGGGCCAGTACCCATTGCATTGCAAAGTCTATATATCTATATCATTGGATTGATGTTTGAATGGCCTTGGGCAGTAACCAGTGTGAGCATTTTTTTATTGTCGGGTGCTCTGGGATTACCTGTCTTTGCGGGTGCCACATCAGGTATTGCTAAATTTGTCGGCCCAACAGGTGGATATCTGGTTGGCTATTTGCCAGCCGTTTTTCTGATGGCAATGTGTTCAACAAAAGGAAAACGATTCTGGTATATGGACGTTCTTGCTATGATTATAGGCACAACCATCATTTATTTTTTTGGAATAATATGGCTGAAACAGGTTTTAGGCTGTCCTTTATCCAAAGCATTAATGATCGGCTGCTATCCTTTTATACCCGGGGATATCCTAAAAATGATTACTGCTTTTTTCATTTCAAAAGCATTACGAAATTGGATGCAGGAAACAGTCGATAACCCTGTTTTGAATGAGGATTAACATATAATTAAAAATCAGGATAGGTTATGCTGGATATTCAAAATGTAACCCATCGATTTACAGATGGAACTGTGGGAATTTCTAACATTAATCTAACCATTAAAAAAGGCGAATTTATTGTAATCGTAGGCCATAATGGATCAGGGAAAACCACATTACTGCGTCATCTCAATGGGCTTCTTTACCCCAATCAAGGAAAAATTATCCTCAATGGAAAATCTATAGCCAAAGATACAAAACGCGCGAGGCGTATGGTAGGGATGGTATTTCAGGAGGTGGATAGCCAGATTATCGGTGATACAGTTTATGAAGATGTGGCTTTTGGACCGGAAAATCTTGGATTAGATGCTAACTTGGTTAATGAACGAGTCAAAAATGCACTTATAGCGATGGATATGGATCATCTTGAACATAAAAAAACACATCTATTATCTGGCGGTGAAAAGCGTCGGTTAGCTATTGCCGGAATTTTATCCATGTCCACAGAAATCATTGTTTTAGACGAACCCTTTTCAAATCTTGATTTTCCATCTACAACCCAACTCATTTCTTATTTGAACCGTCTTCATAAACAAGGTATAACAGTGATTATTGCCACTCATGATATTGAAAAAATATTGGATTATACGGATAGAATTATTATTATGGATCAAGGACGTATGGTAAAATTTGGGTTTCCTCAGGATATGATTCAGGATTTAGCTGCATATGGTTTAATTCATCAGTGGTCGTTTCAGGTCGCACAATTTTTAAAGGAAGAACGGATTGGGCAAGTCATTTAATCTTACGAGCATGGATAGCCGTTGTAAGCTCGCTGTATTTACAATGTATGGAATTACAGGGCTGCATGTCAATCTCTTGGGAAATGTGATTTTATTTGCTCTATCACTTAGTTTAATACATATTGCTCGGATAACCGTAAACCTGAAATGGCAGGAATCTCGCTATATTATTTTTTTTTTGTTTTTATTTTGGGTTGCCAAATGGTATTCTCTTCTGGAGAACCACTGTTTCAACATGGTCAACTCCAACTATCTTCTAAAGGGATATCGAATGGGCTAATTGTTTGCTTACGGATTTTGAATCTGATCTGTTTAAGTTTTGTTTTGATTCATACAACCCGTTCAGCACATATAAAATTTGCCATTGCATGGTTGATAAAATTTGTTCCCGGTATTCCTGAAAAAAAAGTTGCGATCATGTTAACGTTATTTTTGAGATTTTTAGCCCTTTTATTGATACAGGGTAAGCTAACGCGTGATGCATGTGTTGCTCGATGTATTGAATCCAGAAAACATCCAGTAAAAAAAATACACTACATGGTTTTGCCTTATGTGCGCAGAATGCTTTTAACTGCCGATCGATTAGCATTGGCAATGGTTTCAAGAGGCTATGATGAAGATGTCGCATTTCCGAAACAAGTTTGCGGGTTAAAAGATTGGCTTGCGTTGTTAATGATGATCATGTTATTTTTGATGATATATTTTTTTTGTAACAATCGGTAAATACTTAGGCAAAAAGGCACAGAAGCACAAAGGAGACTTTTTTATGGATATCTTGACAAATACAGCAAAAGCCAAACAAGCAGCAATCAATCTCGCTGGTATCCCAAACACAACAAAAAATCATGCATTACGGTTAATCGCAGAGTCCATCGCCACCCATACAAAGGATATCCAATCTGCAAACCAATCCGATATAAAACGCGCTGAACAAGAACATGTATCCCCTCCCCTACTAAAGCGTTTAAAATTTGATGAAGATAAAATAAAAGAAGCATTGAGCGGTTTAGCTCAATTAGAATCTTTGCCAGACCCGGTAGGTATGACGCTTCGTTCCATAGAAATGGATCAGGGGCTTGAGTTGTTTAAAGTAACTTGTCCCATAGGGGTGATTGGCGTTATATTTGAATCGCGGCCAGATGCATTAGTCCAGATATCGTCGCTTTGTTTAAAAAGTGGCAATGCGGTTATTTTAAAGGGCGGCAGTGAAGCTATGGAAACAAATCGAATCTTGGTTGACATTATTTCTAAGACAACAATGGCATCAGGTATTCCTGAAGGCTGGCTCACCCTTTTAGAAACGCGTGCGGATGTTGCTGAAATGCTCAGATTAGACAAAACCATTGATTTGATTATTCCGCGTGGAAGTAATGCGTTTGTTAAATATATTATGGATAACACGAATATTCCAGTTTTAGGCCATGCTGATGGAATATGCCATGTGTATGTGGATCAAACGGCTGATATGGATATGGCTGTAAAAATCGTTGTTGACAGTAAGTGTCAATATGTGGCTGTTTGTAATGCTGCTGAAACTTTATTGGTTCATGAACACATCGCGTCTCGTTTTCTTCCAGTCATTAAAGATGCATTAGAACAAAAAGGTGTTGAAATCCGAGGTTGTGCCAAAACTCTTGAGTATATCGATGTCAAGCCAGCAAATGAAGCGGATTGGTCAACTGAATATTTGGATTTGATTATTTCAATAAAAGTCGTCGATCATTTGGAAACAGCTATTGATCACATTAACCGCTATGGCTCAAAACATACGGATGTGATTGTAACCGCAGATAAATCAAGAGCAATCCAGTTTATGAATTATGTGGATTCAGCCAATGTGTTTTTCAATGCAAGTAGCAGATTTAGTGATGGATATCGTTTTGGCTTGGGTGCTGAAGTCGGTATTAGTACAAATAAAATTCATGCAAGAGGTCCAGTAGGTTTGGAAGGATTGGTCATATATAAATGGTTGTTGTTTGGCAATGGACATATTGTATCTGATTATTCAGGTAAGCACGCCAAACCATTTACCCATCGAATCATAACCAAAACGGTTAAAGAATAGTCAATACTTGACACTGCTATTTACTAAGGAGTCTCTCTATGGATACATTGACATATATTCAAGAAAATAAGGATTTGATTGACAAATTAAAACAAATTCCAACATTAAGCGCATTTGAAGAACATGAACTTAAAGAATGGGTTCGTTTTAGTGAAGTTAGATATTATAAGCCAAATGATATGATTATTGAAGAGGGGACTTCAGATGGTTGGGTGTATTATTTAATATCCGGAAAAGTAAGAATTGTTAAAGCAGGAAAAGAAATATTAATTTTACAGTGCTCTGGGGATGTTTTTGGAGAAATGGGTATTATTAATTCTGCAACCCGTTCAGCTTCTGTATTTGCGATTGATGAGGTATCCTGTATAGCCTTAGACATATCCAATGTAGATAAATTGTCTATCAATAATAAATTCGCATTTCGATATTTAATGTTTAAAGAGTTTTCAGAGGTGTTAGCCAATCGATTGCGAATAACAACACAGGAACTCATTGAGACGAAAAAAGAATTGGAAAAATTTAATATAATCAATCGCTTGGTTCAAACCACTGAAGAACTATGTAATGCAAAAAATGAAATTTCACGATTACAAAGTCTATTGGATAAACGCAAAAAATAACTGAACATTAACCACATTATTAAGGGGGGTATTATGAGATTAAAATTCAACATTGGGATTATGTTTTTGTTCGTATCAACAGCTATATTTTGGTTCGTTTCAGGTGCATTTTCAGAAAAAATTAATGGATACAGTGAGCTGGATAAAATTTTACAACAATCAGGTATAAATACAGATAATTACAAAACAGAAATTGAAAATATAAAACTAAGTGTGAAAGATCAGTTTGCAAGAAAAAGAAAAGAAGTGAGTTTTGACAAACCCATTGAAATTATTCCAATTAGTCCTAAATATATATCGATTTCTATTGAGGCAAAAGTTAAACTCGAAGGCGCAACCGCAGCGCAAGAAAAAAAATCAGTAATTACTGTTTTAATGGAACGAAGCCTAACCAATAATCTTGAAGCAGTCACTTTTTTAGCATGGTCAGGTGAAAAGGATATGAAGGAGTATGAATCGCTTAATGTAGAAAAACTGTGTCAATATTATCGTGAATATCGTAAAGTTGAAGATTGTTATCCAACAAAGCAGGTCGCTACTGAAACAAAAGATGCTCCCAAACAAGATAAAGCAAAAAGCGGCTTTTTTACTATCAGCGCGGACTCTATTTCCTCGGGTACAATTAAGGCTGATTATATAGACCCTGTTATTGCTAGAGATAATGAAGTAGATGAAAAAGTGAAAGCAGTCTCCTCAACCGTCTATACGAAAGAATATGTAGATAAATTAAATGAACGTATCCAAAAATTGGAAACAATTCTTATGGGGAGTGTGCAGACAACTAAGGATCAGCTTAGTAATGTGACCAGCTTAAACACACGTATTGAAAAAATGGAAGCGTCAATCACAAAATTAGAACAAGCCCTATCTAAAATGGACAAACAAATGGCACAAATAGCTCAAATCGATTCATTACTTAAAGGCGTATCAAGACAAGGTGATGATATTATCTTTTCAAGAGTGAACATTAAACTGAATAATGGCTCTGGAAAATCAGAAGGCTCGGGAAATGGTTTAGGTAATCTCGTTCTCGGTTATAATCAGGATAAAGTTGTAAATACTAAAAATGTATCACATTCTGCTGTCATTGGAAGCATGTTAAAAATTCAAGGGTCAAATCCTCATTTTCAATAAATCAATTACACTCTTTGAGGAAAATATGTTGGTTAATTGGTGGGCAATCATTGTGGTTGCCCTTGGTAATAATAAATAACAATATTAAGGAGACTAAAATGCAAAAGCTAAGATTAATGATCATTACCGTACTTTTTTTGCTGTTCAGTACAGCCGTGTATGCTGAGACTGTTTGGACTGATATTGACAAAGACTTTCAGGATTTAAAGAAGCAAATAAAACAGTTTAGTGAAAGCCTATCAAAAGCTCCAGAAAGTCAAGAATTTCAGGAAATTGAAAAAAAGTTGAAGGAGTTTGGTGATAAAGTAAAAAGTTCAGGGCTTGAACTTAAACTCAGAATACATAAAGAAATATTGCCGGAGTTGAAAAAGGAATTAACTAGCCTTAAACAACAGCTTAAAGACCTTAATCGTGAAAGTGAAATTCAACTTCTTGACAAACACGCTGATGAAATTGAAAAAACGAAGTAAACTCCTTTAGGTAACGACTTCTGATGTAGAAGTTGATTCTTCTGATAAAGGGGTGCCTTGGTCTGTGATGTATTGTTCGAGTATTTGAATTACATCATCATGGCCAATACTATAAGAATGTACCATCGCACGAAACAGGACTTCCCTGTTTCGTGCGAGTGTTGAAACAACCGTCAGATGATTGTTGTTTGCTGCAAGCTCTATGGCTAAAAAACCAGTTGAACTTTTAATGTCTTCATGTGCTCCATATTGAAGTAAAACATTTACAGCTTCATCATGGCCATAAATTGCAGCAAACATCAATGGCGTTAAGCCTCCACTACTGTCTCTAACGTTCATATTGATCCCTTGCTGCAGTAGTTGTTTTATTTTATCAATATTGCCTTTACCACAAGCATAAACGAGCTCATGTTCTTTTTCAGTTAATCCTACATCTGAAAGCCGTTGATATAATTCAATTTGAGATGCTGGCTTTTCTGGACGATGTTCATAATAATCCTCTTCTACCCATTCGGTCTCTTCAACATATTCGTCAACCTTCCCAATAAAACGAATTAATGCCATAAAGCCATCCATTCGTCCTTCAAGATAGCTGAACAGGTTCTGAAGCGTTGTATGTTGTTTCGAACGAAAATAAATCGTTTGCTCTACTTTCATTAATTCTTTTCGAATTAACAAATCATCACAGTTATCTGCCAGTTCAATAATGTTTTCACCGATAAAACTCAATTCTTTAAGCAAGGTTTGTTTGCCTAAATTGGAAATTGAAAAATTGCGACACATAATTTTGATTTGTTTTAAATTGTTCACCCATTCTGTATTGATGCTCATAAAAACGCCTCCACTCCAATTACTCCCGGTTAACTCCGAGTTGGTTGATTAAGTGAGATTGAAACCCTGCACCAAAGCCATTATCAATATTCACCACTGAGATTCCAGTTGCACAGCTATTGAGCATAGACAACAATGCTGTAACACCTCCAAAACTTGTACCATAACCCATGCTTGTTGGCAAACCAATTACCGGGCATGAAGTAAGCCCAGCAACAACACTTGCCAATGCGCCTTCCATCCCAGCAACAGCAATGACAACATTTGCTGAAAATAACTCATCACACACATTTAATAACCGATGAATACCTGCCACACCAACATCAAAAATCCGATTCACTTTACTGCCTAAAATTTCAGCGGTTATCGCAGCTTCCTCAGCGATAGGAATATCTGATGTACCTGCACTAACGACAACAATATTGCCTTTGAGTTCTTTAGGTTTGGGATTAATGAGTACTATTCTGGCCGTCTCATAATAATGACATTCAACTTTATCTTTAATGCTGTCATAGACCTCTTTAGATGCCCTTGTGGCCATGATATTGTCAGTAATTTTCGATATGGATTGGACAATACCAACTATTTGTTCTATGGTTTTTCCCTGACAAAAAATAACCTCTGGAACTCCTGTTCGTAATCCCCGATGGTGATCTATTCGGGCATAGTGTAGATTTTCAAAAGGTAATTTTTTTAGCCGTTCTAAGGCTGTTGGAATATCGATTTCTCGTTTTTGGATTAACTCAAGTAATACCTGCAAGGACTGGACATCCATATAAGTCTTATGCCTTTTTTTTAAAAGTTAAAAATCTATACCAAGTTTTCAGAATTTTGGGTATAAAAAAAAATTTTTTTCTTACCAACCACATACAAAAAAAATTAATCTTGAATGGTTTTGGATAAATTGGGCATAGTTTCGGGTTGATCTCGAAGTACATAGCGGCTTTCGCTGCCTCGATGAGTTACATTTTCATAAACGCCATCATCTCGTTTAACCAATTTTGTAAATCCAAGATCACGAAGTTCCGCATTTGTCTTTCCATGTGTATTTACATGGATAAGTGAAATTTGTTTCTGAACTTTCATTCCGCATTCCGGACAATACGTTAATGGCAAATCAGAAATAGCTTGCCGAATATCAAATCGATGTCCTAATCCACATTGAGTCATATCTACATGTTCATATTCATAAATTGGCATTTTTGACCTCCCAAAACATATGTTCAAATAAATTGTGAGTTAATTTTGGAACGCATTTTAATACACCTTTGGTATTTGTCAATATTCTTATCTTCTATTCTATTAAGCAGCGATTCAAAACGGGCGTATCTAAAGGTTGGGGGGAGTGAATAAATTGAACAAAAAGGGAATCAGGTGTCGTTATCAATTTGAACCCCTTAAAAATCCGTCCAATTGTGTTGGATAATGTAGCGTGAGGGCGAACACAAGGTTCGCCCCTACATTGTGGCCTAAACGAAGATCAATGCCGAGAAAGTGATGTAACGTCCCTCCATGATAACCGAATGGAGGGATGAAATGAATACTATTTTTGGGTGCGATCCTTTGAAATAGATCCTTGTTAAGGAGTACTCAAATTAGAACTATATTCTAATGATCTGTAAACTGAAGGATAAGAAGCAATGGGGGTGTCGATAAGTTGATTTGGTAAAGGATATTCCGTTCTTTTTACTGGAGGCTGATATACAATTCCCTCTTGTGAAAAGAGTTTCAATGCCCATGTTTTCATAAGTTCAGTTGCCCCTGTCCCTAAAAGTACAAAAGATTCCATTTTAGTTTTGAATTTTGGTTGTCCAAATACCGAGTTATAATCATGTATTGCTTTACGCGCTTTATTTCTAGCCAATTTATTTGGTGCATATGCCCACGCTGCTAAAAGAATTGGCCGTAAATTTTTTGCAATTTTTTCCATTTTTCTTAATCTAAGCTCAAAAAAAGTATCTTTACTTGGCTGGTCACTTTTTTCGTATCGCAAAGTGGCTGGATTCCATACCAGAGATTCGTTTTCTCTCGTTATAAAATCCTGTTTAGCCCTCTTATATCCTTGAATAGCAGTCATTGCCATGTTCAAAATACCCGGGCCATGTTCCTCAAATTTACGTCGAAATGCATTTTTAAGATACTGAATATGGTCTGATGAGTTCGTAATGTATGGATGAGAAAAAGCAAGCGGACCGGCACCATGCTGATGACGATAAGGCAAATAATTTAGGCGGCCTTCATGTTCAAATTTTTCATATAAACTGGTTGTTGGAAAGGGCGTATAGTTCATAAACTGCACTAAATCAGACTCTAAATCGATAACCCAGTCGATATCTTCACATAATGCTTTATAATCATGATGTTCTTGAAATAAAATAGCTGACGCATTGACAATGATACCATGGGATTGGAGTTTTTTAATTAACGCTTTTAAGTCAATCCCTTTTGTTTTTGCATGAAGGTTATGTTTTGATTCTACACCTACCCACACCATTCGAACGCCTAAACGAACCAGAAAATCAACTCCAAGGGACATAATAACCTCTGCTGAGGAAAAAATATCAAATACATACGCTTTGTTCCTAAAGGTCATTTCTTCAAGCAATTGCCTTGCCCGCTCTGGATTTTTAAGAAAATTTTCATCTAAAATTGTAAAACCAGTGGTTTTGAGCTTGTTTTCTGAATTGAAGCACGCATTAAAAATATCTTTTCCAGTAGGAAGAAGAGGAACATATTTTTTCTTAAATTTATGCGACGTAATACAAAACGTACAACCGTTTTCACACCCAAGACCGGGCATTAAAATTGACCCTTTGGGTTTTGATTTGAATCCATAGATCGATTGAAATGCCGGGCCAAATACTGCCGGATGTTTTACTGGCATAGAAGAATCTTCTCCAAAATACTCTCGTAACCATTGAACTCCTTCACCCGTACATAACTCGTCATATGGCAACAGTTTATCAAGGTCAGGAATAATTGACCCATAGCCTCCAAGAATAATTTTCATTTCCGGATGATGTTCACGGATATATTCGGCCATTCTTTTGACTTTTAACACATTCGGAACAATAAAGGATATGCCTACATGAGTATAGCCTTTGTTCAATTCTTGGGTAAAATCATTCCAAGATGGAAAATCAAGCACTGTACTTGGAACTGAAATATTTTCAGCAAGCAAGTATAATCCAAAACTCCAGTAAGATTGCCGGGGAGAATGAATTCCCTGTTCTCTAGTGATCTGATTGTTTAGCAGTTCCATTTGCATTCCAATACCATCAGCATATTTATCTTTAACCCCGTAAGGTCCAAATACAGCAGTTAATAAAATTTTTTTAGTAGCCATCGTGTTTCTCCTTTTTTAAAATACATGACAATCGATCTTTTTGTTTCATGAAAAAGGAGCATAAATAGCTTAAGTCAAAAATGCAATTTTTCAGGAGAAAGTATTATATTCTGATACGTTGTGTATCTTATCTTATAGACTTTCAGATAAATAATTTCACGGCGTTATCGGTCGGAGATATACTAAAATGTATTATCTCCTCCCTCTATCCTTGTGAAATGAATTATCTGAAAGTCTATAGTAGAGTATAGAGTGATCAATGCCGAATGCTATCGTTTGAGAGCATGAATGAGTGAAAAAATCCATGGACGATAACCAACCATCAATCCGATATTTTTGCTTTTTTCTTCAGGAATGGATTTGTCAATTTCAACAAGTTCATTGAAATCTTTTAACAGACGGTCGATTTTTCTAAAGAGGATTACTCTGGAAGCTTCGGATAATTTTCCGGTTACAAAACTTAATCGTTCATCAGGAAGATCAAATTCTGAATTTAAAAATTCTTGTTTAATTTTAGCCTCAAATTTTTGTCGAATCGGGCCGTTTTTTCGCCATTTGATATTGCTGGACTTTAACAATCTGACTCTATTATTTGGATGAAGCTCAATCAATCCCAATTTATCCATATCAAATAAAAATTGTAAAGATTCCTCTTTTGAAAATTGATAATCATTGACAATACTGGATGGGTCTCTGCCATTGATTAACAGATAAAAATAAACTAATAATTTGGGCCGGTCAGCTAACACTTTTTCCTGATCAATGCTAAGTACACTTCTGCCATCGTCAGCATTTGCACTTAGTTTGCTAAGGTCATACAGAGTTAAATCCATTAAACGGCAAATATCTTCTAACCGTTTAATCGAAAAAGTCTGTTCAGAAAAAAGACGTTTGACACTTGCTTCACTTAGATTCAACTCATCAGCTAACTGTTTATAAGTAATGCCTTTGGCTTTTAAACATTTTTTTAGTGTATTTATTAACTGTGAAGTTTCGCTCATTATGAAATAGTTCTAGAATTTTTTTTATCAAGTTTTTTTTTATAAGTAACGTATCTATTAGGGTTAGGGGTAAATTTTCAAATTTTCGATTTTCGATTTTCAATTAAAATGCCGCATTGTTCACATCGGTAACGTATCTTAGCAGAAGGATTTGTTAAAATGGCTTCAAAATCATAATTCCTTTCACCTCGTTCGGCCATACATTCTGGGCAACAACCTCCTTTTAAGTCACTTTCATTAAGGGTTAGATGACATCGTCTGCACCGAATTTTGGCTTCATCATTTTCGGTAAGCACCATGAGATATTTATGTTGACAGGTATCCATCATATTTATGATCTTTCAAAAAAATTGAATTTCAAGTTGAAGAGTTTATTATAAACGCATATGATATATTGAATTTGTTTTATCATTTCAATATTGAAATTTTGTTCAAATAGAGGTTTATCTCCATGAAAGCAACTTACACTGATCAAGAAAAGCAAAATAGGTTTATAGACACGGATATTAAGTCTTTTGAGCCAGAAACTAAAATTGGTTTACTATCAACAATTAATGCTGATGGGCTTCCGCACCTCACCCTCATTACCACAATTCAGGCCAATACTCCTACACAACTGATTTGGGGACAATTTACTAAGGGCATGAGTAAACAACATGTTCTCAAAAATCCGAATACAGGATTTTTAATCATGACAATGAACCGGTCGTTATGGCGTGGAAAAGCCAGATATTTATATTCAAAAAAGGAAGGCCATGATTATGAAATGTTTAATAGTAAACCCATGTTCCGATACAATGCCTATTTTGGAATTCATACCGTTCATTACATGGAACTGATCGAAACCTATGGGCGAGAGCAATTACCACTTACCCGAATTATAACCGCATCAGTGATGAGCAAGATAGCAACATGGTATATGAACATAATGAATGCCAAAAAAATAGACGACGTAATGAATCGATGGACATACACTTTTTTTAGCCGATTGGATGTGCTGAAATTTATGACTTATATTGATCAGGATGGATTTCCTAAAATCATTCCAATAATCCAATGTCAGGCGTTGAACAGCCATAGGCTTATTTTTTCTTCAATGGCTTATTCTACTGAGCTTTATGCTATTCAAAAACATACTCAAGTGGCTATCTATGGGTTAAGCATGAATATGGAAAGCGTGCTTGTAAGAGGTGCCTTTTCGGGTTTTGATTCAGTGTGGGGTTGTGAACTCGGAGCGGTTGATGTGAACTGGGTCTATAATTCTATGCCTCCAAAGCCGGGTCAAATTTTTCCTAAAATTGAACTTACACCAGTGGTTGATTTTTAATGATTTAGCTTAATCATCGTTTTGGCCATTTTATTTTGGCCAAAACGAAAATCAAAGCCCAATGCTGCCCAGAACTACTCAGAAACGCTCACATATATAGTTACATTCAGTAGGTTGCATCCGCATAATCTACCCAACCCCCTGATTTTATTAAAGCCTTCTGAAAATCAGTTAAACAAAAAGGCACGCGGACCTGATCCGTATTCGATTGAATGATAAATCGTTGATGTTCGAAATCTGTTTGAATACACGTTTCTTGTGTTGAAAATTGTTCAAAAACTGCAGCGATGGTTTTAGACTCCAGTTCAACAGCCATTAAGCCACAATTGTACATGTTCTGTTTAAATATTCTGGCAAAACTTTCGGAAATGACACAATGAATTCCATTCACTTCCAATGCCCATGCAGCATGTTCACGAGACGAACCACATCCAAAATTGGAACGGGTAATAATCACCTGTTTATCTTTTAAATGAACTCGAGGATCAAATCCCTGAAGTTTTAAATCTTCTAATAAATAAGGTTGTAAAGCTATTTTGGTATGCTCTGTTAAATACTTTGCAGGTATAATTTCATCAGTATTAATATCAGAACGATCTAAAAAAAGTACTTTTCCACTGAAGGTTTTCATTTCACCTCCTTGAATCCGCAGTATAAAGAGTTGAATTAGTAATAAAACCGGATATGGCAGAAGCTGCTGCTGTTGCAGGACTCATGAGATGAACCATTCCGCCTTTTCCCATTCTACCGTTAAAATTTCTGTTCGTTGTGGATGCACACACTTCACCTTCGGCAAGCACACCATTGCTCATTCCAAGACATGCACCGCATGTTGGATTCGTTACACAAAAACCAGCTTCCATAAAAATTTGCAAAAGCCCTTCTTCTAATGCCTGTTGATATATCTTTGGCGTTGCAGGAGATACAATTGCTCTAACAGAGTCACGGATTGTTTTTCCTCGAAGTATGGAAGCCGCTATTCTCAAATCTTCTATTCGACCATTGGTGCAGGAACCAAGATACACCTGATCAATTTTCGTAGTTGACATTTCTCTTACAGGAACAACCTGATCAGGTTTATATCCAGTGGTAACAAGGGGTTCTAACGCATTCACATCCAATTCCAACATGCGATCGTAACTGGCATCTGCATCAGATACGAACTGTCTATACGTTTCTAACGCATGGGTTTTCGATGAAAATTCATGCTGAATAAATGGCCATAAATAATCCACAGTTTCCATATCAGGCATACAAATACCACATGTTGCACCTGCCTCTACAGCCATATTACAAAGTGTCATTCGAGATTCCATTGACATTTGATTTACCACTGGCCCATCAAACTCAATTACATAATCTGTCGCACCATTTACACCCAGTTTAGAGATAATATACAAAATAGCATCTTTAGCATATACGCCTTGGGGTAATTCACCTTGCAATACAACCCAGATTGTTTTGGGATATAGAAAGGTACATACACCTTTGAGTATGCCAACTTCTAAGGCTGTTGTCCCTACACCAGCAGCAAATGCGCCAAAAGCGCCATATGTACATGTATGTGAATCTCCCATGATAATCGTATAACCCGGACGGGCAAATCCTTTTTCTGGAAATAGTGCATGACAAACACCATTTCTTCCAATATCAAAAAAGTCTTTAATTTGATGTCTTCTTGCCCAATCCCTCATTATCTTACCTTGCATTGCGCTTTTTGAATCTTTTGCCGGCGTTACATGATCAATGACTGCCTTTATTTTATTCGGGTCAAATACCCGATCCTTTCCTCGAGACACAAGATCATTGATGGCTATTGGAGTGGTAATTTCATGACAAAAAACACCATCTAACCTGATCACATACTCAGTTTCTGTTAACTGCTCTACAACATGAGCATTAAATATTTTTTCAGCAATGGTTTTTCCCATATATCCTCCTGAATTCAGTTTGAGGTCTTCAAATGTTTTGCAACCTATCAAGTAATAAATCTATATTGCAATAAAAATTATTCGCATTGCATTATGCTCACCAGACTCATTTTTATGATACTTGTCATTTGTCACTTATAAACGAAATAATCCCTGACAAATTACGGTTACAATATACAATTGAAATTGGGTTTGTTTTAATAAAGATTCCTCAGTTGCGTTTGAAATAAACCCTGTTTCGAATAAAACTGCTGGCATTTTGGCATTTTTTAATACATAAAAATTTGCAGAATGTACACCAAGATTCTTTAAAGGGTGTTGAAACTGTTTTTGAAATTTTTCTGCCAAATGGGCGCTGGTTTTCCAGTATAGTTTACGCTCAAAAAAGAATAAAATTTCCTCAATATCAATCTTGTTGTTTAAAGATTGACTTTTTTCTGAATCAAATTGAATTACCGCATTCTCTGATTCAGCAACTTGTTGTGCGGATTCGCTAGACGCTTTTTCAGCACAGTAAAAGGTTGAACATCCGGTAGTTGAATTATTTGGACTTGCATTGATGTGCAGACTGATAAATAAATCAGCCTGATATTGGTTTGCTATCGTAGTTCTTTCACTCAGAGGGACATAATAATCACTTGTTCTGGTAAGAAAAGTTTTATAATTTTTTTTTTGATCTAAAATTTTTTTAAGCAGCAATGCCAACTCCAACACAATGTTTTTTTCCTGAATGCCACTGGGGCCTACAGCTCCTGAATCAAAACCGCCATGACCCGGATCGATTACAATTCGTTTGATTTGATAGCCTAATTCTTGTGAGGCTTGAAGTTTTTCCAAAATTAATTTTTGTTCATGAATCGCTTGTTTTTCAAGATGCGTGGGTTCTTTGGATTGCTTTTTAATGCTTCGTGATAATGATTTTTGACGAATAATATCTATCATCATACGAGAATAAGTATCTGAATCATCCAAATTAACTGCCTGCCGAAATGCAGTTAAAGCTTTTTCCATATTTCCAGAACTATAGTATGCTCGGCCAAGCAGACCGAATATCCAATTATTCCTGTTATCTAAACGTAACGCATGCTCAAGTTCAATGATTGCTTGATTAAAATTTTTCTGCTGAATGCTGTCCTGTCCTTTAAGTGCATAATCAAATGCGTTTTCTCCAAATGATATCATCGGAAAAA
The DNA here is from genome assembly GCA_002753105.1 of Deltaproteobacteria bacterium YD0425bin50. Taxonomy (GTDB): domain Bacteria; phylum Desulfobacterota; class Desulfobacteria; order Desulfobacterales; family YD0425bin50; genus YD0425bin50. The sequence goes on from PDZT01000001.1 coordinate 59,266, forward strand.
CGCAAGATAATAGAATAAAAAATATCGTAAAATTCATGTGTATTTTTATATAATTTGAATACAACTAGTTGTTAAATAATCCATTATTGACCGATAAAAATTTCAATTTACATTAACAATATCAAAACAAAGATGCAACTCATTAAAAAAAGGGGCTTTCCTTTTTTTACTTTTGACAAATTTCAGCTCATTCAATATTGTTTTTAAGATTCGGGATGTTGAACTATTTTTCAACTTAATATGTTCATCAAACAATTGATTGATCTGGCACTAAATGAAGACATTGGAGGCCTTGATCTTCGTTTCGGCCACAATGTAGGGGCGATGCTTGTCATCACCCTTTTGGAGGGTGAACACAAGGTTCGCCCCTACAATTCTGTCAGGGCACGAATAATGTCTGGCCGAAACGAAGATCAAGGCCACATTGGACATGTAAGTATAATATATGCTTCTGAGGAGCAAAAATGAAACCGAAAAATGGCATGAGCTACGATCAGAACTATGACTTTATTCTGAAGTGGATGACTGAATTATTGCGTGGGGAAACTTTGGAAGTCATTGGCTTGAAAACTGGTAAAATTACAGAAGTGTTTACATTTGAACCTGTAGATATTGCTGTAACATCTGGCCGGGTCGATATTATGATCAAAGATGATAAAGGAAAATTGTACCATATCGAAGAACAGCGGGATCTATCCAAAGAAGATTTGTATCGGTTTGCTGCGTATCATTTTATGGGTGCAAAACAATATAACAATAAGCTAACGGATGTGATTATTGCTTCGGGTAATGTGTATGCTGGAAAAGATGGGAAAAAAAGAATCAGGACACCCAGTGGGACGTATAGACCGATTGTAATTGATTTGTCTGAACGAAACGGATTGAAAACCCTGAATCGAATACGGGAAGAGATTCGTTCTGATAATTTGAGTTCGCTGATGGAACTGGTATTTGTGCCTCTGTATGGTAAAGCAACCGGACTTGAACGGAGTCAACTGGCTGAAGAGGTGATTCTATTGGAAAAAGACCTGTACCAACAGGGAAAATTATCTGTCAGACTGCTGGCTGCAACGTTTATCATAGTTAATAAAATGATCGATAAAAACAAATTAAACAACTTATGGGAGGAAATTAAAATGGTAGATATTCTTGAACTTGCAAGAGAAAAGGGATTGGAGGAAGGGATAGAAAAGGGATTGGAGGAGGGGATAGAAAAAGGCTTAGAAAAAGGTTTAGAAAAAGGTTTAGAAAAAGGTCGAAAAGAAGGATTGTTAGAAGGTTTAGTGGCTGCTAGAGAAATGTTAATAGATGCACTGATGGAATCTTTTGGTGTACTACCAACTCATATTTTTGAAAAAATAAAAACAATTTCACAGCCGGATACACTCCGTGGGCTATTTCGTATGGCGTTGAAGTCAAAGAATCTTGAACAGTTTATTGATAGGCTCAATCAGGTTAGTCTTCAATCCTAGCTGCATTATAAATAAACAGGAGCAAAAATGAAGCCGAAAAATGGTATGAGCTACGATCAGAACTATGATTTTATTCTGAAATGGATGACTGAATTGCTGCGTGGGGAAACCTTGGAAGTCATTGGCTTGAAAACCGGTAAAATTAAAGAAGTGTTTACATTTGAACCAGTAGATATTGCTGTAACATCTGGCCGGGTCGATATTATGATCAAAGATGATAAAGGAAAATTATACCATATCGAAGAACAGCGGGATCTATCCAAAGAAGATTTGTATCGGTTTGCCGCATATCATTTTATGGGTGCAAAACAATATAACAATAAGCTAACGGATGTGATTATTGCTTCGGGTAATGTGTATGCTGGAAAAGATGGGAAAAAAAGAATCAGGACACCAAGCGGGACGTATAGACCGATTGTAATTGATTTGTCTGAACGAAACGGATTGAAAACCCTGAATCGAATACGGGAAGAGATTCGTTCTGATAATTTGAGTTCGCTGATGGAATTGGTATTTGTGCCTCTGTATGGTAAAGAAACCGGACTTGAACGGAGTCAACTGGCTGAAGAGGTGATCCTATTGGAAAAAGACCTGTACCAACAGGGAAAGTTATCTGTCAGACTGCTGGCTGCAACGTTTATTATAGTTAATAAAATGATCGATAAAAACAAATTAAACGACTTATGGGAGGAAATTAAAATGGTAGATATTCTTGAACTTGCAAGAGAAAAGGGATTGGAGGAAGGGATAGAAAAAGGTTTACTGGCTGCTAGAGAAATGTTGCTAGATGCACTGATGGAATCTTTTGGTGTATTACCAACTCATATTTTTGAAAAAATAAAAACAATTTCCCATCCGGATACACTCCGTGGGCTATTTCGAGTGGCGTTGAAGTCAAAGAATCTTGAACAGTTTATCGATAGGCTGAATCAGGTTAGTCTTCAATCATAGTATAGATTTATAGGTTCTTCAAGAAGTTAAGAAGAAAACATCACTTTTATAGATTTCAAATCTCAATACTGTTATTTTTATATAAATTCCCTCTATTTTTATGGATGTTATAACTACATGTAAACCTGATAATTCAAAATCCTTTAAAATCAATTGGCTTATTAAATAACTACTAGGCTAAGAGAGGATTATTATGCTCAGGATAATATAAGCAATCATTCAAATCTCTCTTGACTCTTACGACATTTTTTATGTATTAGCCAACACATGAGTGATGCTGACATGTAGTTTATCCTGCATCATTACATCACCGTATCACTTATGGTCATTTCTATATATCAATACCTAAAAACAAAAAAAAAAAAAACAAAAGGAGAAACCATGCAACATTATTTAAAATTTTGCTTGACACGCCAAAAACATGCGTGCAAAATCAGCAATCAGCAATCAGCAATCAGCCCATTCTTTTCTTAAAAATCAACCTTCTCTAAAATTTTTATCCTATCCTGTTCTTCTGTATCTGCTTTTATTGAGTTTAGTTTTAAATATGAATGCTTATGCAGGGTTATATGTCTTAGAGACTCAATGGGGAATTGGGCCTTCGGATGGTCAGTTTAGCTATCCAAGAGATGTTGCTGTAGATGCTTCTGGGAACATTTATGTAGCAGATAGTGAAAATAACCGAGTCCAAAAATTTGACTCTACTGGAAAGTTTATTTCCCAATGGAAAACAAATTATAGTGCTCTTTCTATTGCAATCGATTCCTCCGGTAATATTTATGTGGGTGGCATAGGTGAATATTTTATTCAGAAATATGATTCCAATCAACAATTACTTGCAAAATGGGGAAGTAATTCTGAGTATCAAACAGCTTATGGGATTAGCTTTGATTCCTCAGGAAATGTTTATGTGGCAGATTCTAACCCTAATCACATTATTAAAAAATTTAATTCCAATGGAGAACTCATTACCAAATGGGGAAGTCAAGGATCAGATGATGGACAATTTAATTTTCCTAATGATATTGCCGTAGATTTATCATCAGGATCTGTATATGTAGCCGATGGATACAACATGCGGGTTCAAAAATTTGATTCCAATGGAAATTTTCTTACAAAATGGCAATCTGCAAATTCTCCTAATGGAATTTCAGTAGATGCTTCAGGATACATTTATTTAATGATCGGCAGCGGAAAAATTGTAAAATACGATTCTAATGGACAGATTATTACTGAATTCGGTTCCTCTGGTTCAGAGGACGGACAGTTTAGTAGTGGTGGCGGGCTTACCGTGGATTCATCAGGTAATATTTTTGTAGCTGATAGTTCAAATAATAGGATACAAAAATTGACTTCGGCTGGACAATTTAATTTTAAAATTGAAAACAAAAATTATTTAGACGGTCAATTTTTAAATCTCAGTGATATTGCTGTATCTTCTGATGGATTCGTTTACGTTACTGATAACAAAGCAAGTCGAGTTCAAAAATTTGATTCTAATGGAACTTTTCTTGCCAAATGGGGAACATATGGTTCTGACGATGGCCAATTTAAAACTGGACTGCCTTTGGGAATTACCATAGATAGCTCTGGAAATGTTTATATAACTGATGGGAATAATTATCGAATTCAAAAATTTGATTCTAATGGAAATTTTTCATCAATCAAATTGAGTGGATCTCCGGGTCAATTTTTCCCTGATAAAATTGCCTTTGATTCATTGGGTTATATGTATGTTTTTTCGCTTGGTAAATTTAACAAGTATGATTACAATGGAAATTTGCTTACTTCTTGGGGAAGCATGGGGAGCGGAGATTCTCAATACGGCTATTGGGGACATGACTTTGATGTGGACTCATTAGGTTATGTATATGTGGCTGATCGTGGCAATCATAGTATTAAGAAATTTGATTCCGAGGGGAATTTCATTACGAAATGGGGAGACGGTCAATATGACTCTCCTGATAGCATCGCTTTGGATTCAGTTCGAAATATGTATGTTTCTAATAATGATAAAATTCAAAAATTAGACACTAAAGGACAGCTTATTACGCAATGGGAAGCAAGTACTACTAATATCGCTGTAGATTCAAGCGGAAATGTATATATAACAGATTCCACAAATTGCCAAATCAAGAAATATCGATATACAGAAAGCAGCACTACCACCTACACGGTAACCTTTACAGCAGGCTCAGGTGGGCAGATAACTGGTGAAACAACGCAAACCATTACATCAGGCGGAAGCTCATCTGCCGTTACTGCAACGCCAGATTCCGGCTATGAATTCACAGGCTGGACTGGAGATTACACTGGAACAAATAACCCATTGACGCTGACCAATGTAACTGCAAACATGAACATAACCGCAAATTTTTCATCACTCACAAAAGTACCTTCCGTTACCACCGGTTCAGCCGCTTCTATTCTCCAATCGTCAGCAACCCTCTCCGGTTCAGTGAATCCCAATGGCTTAAGTACCACGTATTATTTTGAATACGGCCCAACAACAAGCTATGGATCAACTACAACATCAACGGTTTTAGGTTCAGGCTCAAGCGCCATGACAGTTACAGCACAATTAAGCGGATTATCGGCAGTCACAACTTATAATTATCGGCTGGTCGCTTCAAATAGTCTTGGAACCACAACTGGAAACAACGCCACGTTTAAAACCCGTGCAGCATCGGTTTTAAGCAATCGGCTTTTTGTGGAGCAGGTGTATAAAGACTTTTTTGGCAGAAACGGAGATTCTGAAGGAATCAATTTCTGGGCTGCAGGATTGGACTCTGGATTTATTTCTCCATCGGATATGGTGAAAAATTTCTACGACTCTCCTGAATTTCAGTCAAGTAAGCTGCCTGTTGTAACTCTTTATTTAACCTCAAATACACAGATTCCAGATTCAGGTATTGTCTCAAACACTGGATTAAGCTTTATTTCAAGTTCTACTAATGAAGAATTTGCAAAATTGCTGTATCAGAAAGTTTTAGGCAGAGAACCTGATGAAGGAGGATTGAATTACTGGATCGCTGCACTTGATGGCGGAATGTCTCGTCAAGAAGTGCTGAATTGTTTCTCAGGATCGACTGAATATAAAACAACCACAGTGTCTTCGGATTATAAAGCAGTAAACCCAAACAAAATTCAAACTCTCTTGTTGTACTTGGGTATGTTTGGACGTATGCCAACTCAAACAGAACTGGATACGGCTGTAGCTCAATTGGATAGCGGGAGTTCTGTGTTGGAGTTGATCGATGGGCTTCTTGTTGCAAATGACTACAAAAATCGGATGACCTTATACTAACTCTCTGGGCATGACCTTTGTGCGCATTCCTGCCGGTACGTTTACAATGGGGAAGTCCGGCAGATGAGCCGGGAAGGAATAGTGATGAAACTCAGCATCAGGTAACCTTAGCACAGGATTATTTCATGATGACAACTGAAGTATAACTCAAGGACAGTGAAAGACCGCTTCTTCTGTAAGGGGGAGGCGGTTTTTTTTATCTGAAATTTTGAATAGTTTCCTATGAAGGTGAAAATGACGTTTAACACCCGACTATCCTAATTTAGTTTGGCTTGTTTGAAAAATATTTTTTTATTTTCGTTGTGAATCGCTGTTTCCTTTTGACAAATTTCAGCTCATTCAATATTATTTTTAAGATTCGGGATGTTGAATTATTTTGGACATTGATCATCGTTTCGGCCAGACATTATTCGTGCCGTGACAGAATTGTAGGGGCGAACCTTGTGTTCGCCCTACAAAAGGGCGATGACAAGCATCGCCCCTACATTGTGGTCGAAACGAAGATCAATGCTATATTTTTCAACTTAATAAGTTCAAATTTTTTTGAAACAACAAGAAAAAAGAAAAGATTATGGTTAATATGTTCATCAAACAATTGATTGATCTGGCACTAAATGAAGACATTGGACATGGTGATATTACAACAGAGTACCTTATCCCTAAAGAAATTAACGGGATTGGAGAAATCATTGCTAAAGAAGATATTGTGTTTTGTGGAGCAGATATATGTGAGCTGGTATTCACGCGTCTTGACCCAAAATGTCGATTTGAACATTGTTTTCAAGAAGGTGATACTGTCCATTCTGGTCAAACATTAAGTGTAATATATGCTTCTGCGCAGGCGTTACTTAAAGGTGAACGAACCGCTCTCAATTTTTTACAGCGGCTTTGCGGAATTGCAACACATGTACGATCCTATGTACAAGCTATGAAGAATATTCCAATACGTCTGGTTGATACTCGAAAAACAACACCGGGATGGCGATTTTTAGAAAAAAGAGCTGTGCGTGCTGGCGGCGCAAAAAATCATCGTATGGCATTGTATGACGGTGTAATGATCAAGGACAATCATATTGTATTATGCGGTAGTATTGAAAATGCTGTAACAACGCTCCGTAGTGTTGTTTCTCCATTGGTTAAAATTGAAGTTGAAGTTTCGACTATGGAACAAGTCAGCGATGCGGTAAATTCTGGTGCGGATGTGATTATGCTAGACAATATGTCTTTGGAACAAATGAAAGAAGCAGTTGCATTTATTAACGGTCGTGCATGGATTGAAGTGTCTGGGAGGCTTACCAAATCAAATATAGAATCGCTATCTCAACTTAAAATTGATATGATCTCTATGGGCGCGCTAACACATCAGGCTACTTCAGTTGATTTAAGTATGCGAATCGCTCCGTTTCAATAGTTTTTCTAATACCTTGCCGCAAAAAAATCTACATAAACCAACAGATGAGCACTATAAAAATGTCATTACAGGCTATAACTATATATGTTTAAAAAAATAAATGATGTTTTTGTAATCTCAAAAAAAAATGGACTAATCTTATTTTGTATTCGACAATTCAAAATACTGTCCATTTCCATTCAGGAATACATTAATAACCAGTGTATGCTTCGGGCATCTGCACTCACCTTTTATTCACTCCTTTCAATTGTTCCTGTATTTGCAATGATTTTTGGTATTGCAAAGGGGTTTGGATATGAAAAAATCCTTGAAAAGCAGCTTTTAAATGAATTCCCCGGTCATGAAACTATCATGACAAATATCTTCATTTTTTCTCAATCCTTGCTAGAAAACACTCGTGGAGATATGATTGCGGGCATAGGATTAGCTTTATTATTTTGGATGGTTATTAAAGTGCTGAGTAATATTGAGCAATCTTTTAATTTTATATGGAAAGTTGAGGAGAATAGAACATGGGCTAGAAAATTCAGTGATTATCTTTCAATGATCATTTCAGGATCGATTTTAATGATCATGTCCGGAAGTTTGACTGTATTTATAACAAATCAAGTTACACTAATTATCGAAAAGTTTCATGTATTGGGTTTTTTAAGTCCGATGATTTTTTTTATACTGAAATTATTTCCTTGCTTTTTAATATGGATTGTATTTTTTTTAACCTATGTGTTGATACCCAACATAAAAGTCAGGTATCCCTCAGCATTTTTTGGAGGTGTTATTGCTGGAACTGTATATTATTTGGTTCAATGGGGGTATATTTATTTTCAAATTGGTGTTACTCGCTATAATGCAATTTATGGAAGTTTTGCTGCGATCCCTTTATTTCTTGCTTGGTTGCAAGTAAGTTGGTTTATTTTGCTTTTTGGAGCTGAGATTGCCCATGTTCATCAACAGATAAATCAGTATGAAAATGGATATGACAAAGCAAACGCTCTGAGTTTTTTATATAAACAACGAATCGTATTGCTCATCATGAACAAGCTTGTTAAACAATTTGCTTTGGGATATAACGCATTGACAAGTAAAGAAATTTCTGAATCCGTAAGTTGCCCGCTATGGTTGGTCGAAAAGATATTGACTGAATTAATATCCCTAAACTTAGTATCTCAGTTCGTTGATATGAAATCAAAAATATCAAGGTATCAACCCGCAATTGATATTCATTCAATAACTGTATCAATGGTTATCAAAAAATTAGAAGAATATGGATTTTCAGATGTTGCAATAGGAAAATCAGAAACTTTAGATGCGATTTCGTCTCTTTTAGAACAAATTTTTACGCATGATCAACTGAAAATCAAGTTACTCGATTTTTAGATTAGCCTTGCTAAATCGAATTCCTTGACAAACTCATTATGGCTTTGTATGTAAATTTACTAAAATAGTGATAACGTAACAATCAGAAATAATTAACATTCGCGATAAGCGGAATCCAATGAAACCTAAACTAATTTATAATAAAAATTTTTTTGTTATTCTTAGCATGGATATTGTTCTTGTGATAGCATCCATGTATGCAGCTCATTTAACACGATATGATTTTCGATTCCCATCTCAAATATGGCCACTTTTGCATAATATCATTCCATATATTATTGTGATTAAAATTACGTCTTTTTTTTATTTTGATTTGTATCGCGGCATGTGGAGATATACAAGCATTTCTGATTTAATCAATATTATTAAAGCATCGAGTATTGGATCGCTTGGAGTGATTTGTTTTGTTGTATATAATAATAGGTTTGAAGGATTTTCCAGATCTGTTTTTGCTATTGATTGGTGTTTTACGGTTCTGTTGATTTCAGGTTCCCGGCTTTATGTACGATTTTATTTTGAGCATATCAACAATGGTGATACGGTATGTAACAGTCTTTGGAGAGCATTTATTAATTTTTTACTCAAAAGAAAACATTTGGATGATTCTAAACGGCTGATCATTATTGGTGCTGGAGATTGTGGTGAAAAAATATATAGAGAGATCGCAAATAATAATGGTATTAAGTATCGTGTCGTTGGTTTTTTAGATGACAATCCAACAAAAGTTGGAAAAAAAATTCATGGAGTACCCGTATTGAACTATATTAAAAATATTACGGCTGCTACAAAACGGGTTAATGCTGATGAAGCACTGATTGCGATTCCTTCTGCAACTGCTCAACAAATGCGTACCATCGTCTCGCACTGCAAAGATAGTGGGATTAAGTTTATGACCATACCTAGTCTTGGTGAACTCATCAATGAAAAAGTAAATATGAAAATCGTTAGAGAAGTGGCCTATCGTGATCTTTTAAGACGTGATGTTGTTCGATTAGACGAAATCAGTATCGGTGCATATTTAAAAGACCAACGCGTATTAGTTACAGGTGCAGCCGGGTCGATTGGTTCTGAATTATGCAGGCAAATTTGCAGATTTAACCCGGAAAGTATATTACTTTACGAAAGAGCTGAAAGTGCATTGTATGAAACTGAATTGGAATTAAAAAGAGTATTTACTTCAGTTAAAATTATTCCGTTACTTGCAGATATTCAAGATACCAATCAATTGGAAAAAATCTTTTCATCCTATAGACCCCATGTTGTATTTCATGCTGCCGCATATAAACATGTGCCAATTTTAGAACTTCAGCCATGGATTGCTGTTGAGAATAATATCTTGGGGACCCTAAACGTAGTTCAAGCAGCTAAAAAAAATAATGTAGATCGATTTGTATTTGTTTCTACAGATAAAGCTGTTCGGCCTGTTAGTATTATGGGGGCAACAAAACGAATTGCAGAAATGTTAATTCAAAATCAAACATGTGGAAACCAGAATCATACGCGTTTTATGATTGTACGTTTTGGCAATGTCATTGGCAGTAATGGAAGTGTTATCCCTTTATTTAAAAAACAAATTGAGTATGGTGGGCCTGTAACCGTTACGCATCCAGAAGTTACACGTTTTTTTATGACCATCAATGAAGCTTCTCAGTTGATCTTACAAGCGGGAGCTATGGGGCAAGGCGGTGAAATTTTCATTTTGGATATGGGAAAATCCATTAAAATAGATGACATGGCAAGAGATTTAATACGGCTTTCTGGTTATGAACCAGATATTGATATTCATATAGAATATATTGGATTACGACCCGGTGAAAAACTCTATGAAGAGCTGATTACAGAAGGCGAAGGCATATTACCTACGCATCATGAAAAAATTATGGTTTTAAAGGGAACCAAGTGTAATTTGCATATGTTAAATGGGAATATAGAAAAACTGTCTATGTTTGCAAAACATCAGGATAGAAACAATATCTGTATTATTTTACAAAAAATGGTTCCCGAATATAAACCATTGTTTATGAATTAAATTTTTGTCTGAATCACAGATTACGCAGATTAAAGAATTACACATAATATGCAAAACCGTGCCATCTGTGTAATCTCTTTAATCCGTAATCTTAAATGTCATCTTCTGGATTGACCGTTTCATCAATGGAAACATTTAACGAATCACCCGGGTCTAATTCATCTGGATCGAGAAAAGCGCCATCTTCAAATGGAGTTTCGTCTATTTCCTCATCTTGATCAAGAATCGTATCAATATTCACTTCTTCGGGTACTAAATCAGTTGGGGGTTCTTCTTTTCTTGGAATAATATCCAAATCATGAAAAACGATTTCAATGGGTTGTTCTGGATCCGAATCCGTTTTTATTAACGTAACAACCTTAGTGGCAATTTTTTCCATCACATAAGTACACGGATATAAATTGGTAGTTCTTAACTGATTAATCAGAGCCAGCGAACCTTCATTCATTGCTTTCTGAATTTTTTCTATCTGGTAGATTTCCTGATACATGGTCTGTAACTGTCCAACATCAACTTCACAACACTCCCCGATGCTTAATTCATTATTTTTTGTATCTTTGTTAAGAATATATTTATACATCATAATAATAAATCCTATTAATTTTCTTTTTTTGATAAGTCAGTAAAATTAAAAACAATGGTCAACCCTACTAAACTGAATCGTTATATTTGTCAATCGATGAATCGATGAAGGGTGTAATTCAATCTTGTCGGTTCAGAGGCTCGTTCCCATGCTTTGCGTGGGAACGCAGTCTGGACGCTCTGCGTCCTAATTCTTTGTTACCGACAAGGATGAATTAGACACATCGATGAATTCATCTCATGATCTGTTGAGCCGTTTTTTCTGCCAACTGCATGAGGTCTTCCCGTTTGCTGGCAGCGTCTTTATCGTTCAGACCACAACCTCGGATTAAATGACTCTGCTGATAACCATACCATTTAAAGAAAAAGTCGTATCGTGGAAACACATCAGCAAACATTTTTTCATCGGGTTGGCCTTGAGTGAGAATAAAAACAAGTTGTTTACCCGGAGAAAGTCGGCTGGGATTAGGATTGGTCAGATAATCAGGTAATAGAAACGAATAGGTTCGATCAATAAAGGCCTTCATCTGTGAGGTAAGTTCTCCATAATATATTGGCGATGCAATTACCAAAACATCGGCTTGCCTTACACTATCAAGAACTTTTTCAAGGTCATCTTTTAATACACACTTATCCAGTTTTGTTTTGCAGGTCAAACATGCTTGACACCCTCGGTAACTAAGCTTATTCAGTGAAACCATTTCTGTTTCAGCACCTAAAGATTGTGCAGTAGATATAAACCGTTCAGCAATAGCAACCGTGTTTCCTTTTGGACGTGGACTACCTAGTAAACACATAATTTTCATGAATTTCCTCCTTGTACTATTGAAAATCCTATCATATAATGGCCTTTAAATCGGCCATTATCTTTGGTTATATGACGAATCTGAGTTTTACATTGTTCTATATGATCGGGATGACCGCCTGATTCTATAGTATAATATTTCATTTCAATAATGTCGCCTACATGAAGATACTCTAAAACTGGTGAAGTTTCTTTAACCAAGAAACAAACTCCTCCATGTGAAGTATCCCAGAGTTTAAATTGGTAGGTCATATTAAGCCCTTTAACCATAAACTGGACGCTATAGAATTTATCAATAATTGTACGCGGATAAATTCGTCGATCCTGCATCTTATCTGATTGGGTTGTTAACATATAGTATTTTAACCTTTCACCACACCGAGAGGTCTTAATTTGATTAAAGGGGTAATCAGATCAAGCTGAGATTGAATGACGTTATCAATATTTTTATAGGCTTGAGGCGCTTCTCCAAAATCATATTCCCCTTTACTCTTTTTTTTCCAGCCATTTCCTTTTGGCCATCGATCATAAACAATACCTTTCATCACAGCATCACATTCTTCTAAGGTAAGTTGTCGTGATGCCTGCATTCTTCCCATAACACGTCCTGCGCCATGCGAACAAGAACAAAAAGATTCGGGATTTCCTAACCCGACAGTAATATATGATGGCGTCCCCATAGATCCGGGAATAATTCCAAATTCATCTTTTTGAGCAGATGTTGCGCCTTTGCGATGCACCCATACATCCAGACCAAAATGCGTTTCCAATGAAGCGAAATTATGATGAATATTGATTTCTCTTAAAAACTTGCAATCAAATTCTTCTATGATAGATTCTTTAAAGGCTTGCATCATGCGTGCCCGATTTTCACGGGCATAGGCCATTGCAAACTGCATGTCTTTGAGATAGGCTTGACCTTCATCTGAATCAATGGGCAGATACGCTAAATCTTTACTTGGCAGGGATATTTTCATTTTTTCATTTAATTGAATCGCAACTTTATTATAAAATTCAGCAATTTTATACCCAAGATTCCTTGAGCCTGAATGAAGCATTATCCAGACAAACCCCTCTTCGCTCGCTTGAATTTCAATAAAATGGTTGCCACCACCAAGCGTGCCAAGGTTTCGTTTGGCAAGCTTCCATACGTCTTTATTCCACCATCCTTTATAAAAATTATTGTCTTGTGTATCACTATAACGGTCAAATTCATTCCAGTCTTGATCTTTTTTATGTGCATTCCCTTCACCACGGGGAATAACCGATTTGACCTGTGTTAATATTTTACGAATCGTTTCTTTAGCCAGATCAGATACCGGAATAAAGACGTATGGAAGCTTGCCACCACATCCGATATCCACCCCAACCATGTTTGGGCTGATTGCTCTTTTCAGTGCACCCACTCCACCAATTGGCATTCCATAACCTACATGACAATCCGGCATTAACGCAACATGATGGAATATAACAGGATGTTTGGAAAGATTTTCTGCTTGAGTTAATGCATCTTTTTCAATCTGTTCACACCATGAGTGAATAGGTACGAGTTGTTCAGGTTCTGATTTTGTCCATTTCATCGATAACCTCATTTATTTTTTTTATTTTTCTTGATGTCTTCATTTTTTTTTGTTTTGTATATTATCTTACAATGTCTTTACCTTCAAATGCAAACAGTTTCATTTTATAAATAACAAAATTATGATTGGCTAATCCCCATGACAAAACACATCTTTTCTAAAAAAACAGGCTCACTAGTAAAAATTACGGTTCAGGATAATCATCTCATTGACACGAATAATTTCGTAGTTGCTCAGAAACTGTTTCAGTGTGAAACCCAAGAAGAACTTCAAGGATTAATCTTACCAGTTCATGATATGGATGAACATGACACAATCGAAGTACTTATAAATGGTAGCGATCATGCTCTAATCTTATATCAATATAAAAAAATTGGGAATATATCTGAACTTCTGGTGTCAGATATCTCGGAGTATCATAAAACTCAGAAACAGCTTGATCTGATGAAATCCCAACACGATCAATTTCTTCAGGAAAAAGAAACTGCTATTCTTGCCAATAAAATCAAATCAAATTCATTTGCAGAAATGAGCCATGAGTTAAGAACGCCCTTAAATGGCATTATTGGTATGGTTGAGTTTTTATTGGATGATGCTACTCCCTCGTTATCATCGAAACAACTTGAATATTTAAAAGATATCAAAGAGTCTGGCTTACATTTATTAAGCATTATCAATGATATTCTTGATTTTTCAAAAATCGAAGCAGGTAAAATAGATTTTGTCTTAACTCATTTCGATCCATTTATTATTATTGAGCAGGTAAAAAATGTATTTTCTGTTCAAGCAAAGAAAAAGCAAATTGGATTTGGAGTTCATGTAGCAGATAATGTTTCGCATATATTCATTGGTGATACGAAACGGTTTCGTCAAATTTTACTTAATATCATTGGTAACGCAGTCAAATTTACAGATCAGGGTCGAGTAGATGTGGTGGTTCGCTTTCAGGCACCAGATCAACTTCATGTTCGGGTGCAAGATACTGGAATCGGCATACCTAAAGAAAAACTTGCTGATATTTTTGAATATTATACACAGGTATCTCGACATACTTATAATCGTTCTGTTCATGAAGGAACAGGGTTAGGTCTTCCTATTGCGAAAAAACTTATCATAGCAATGGGTGGCGATATAACCGTAGATTCAGAAATGAACCAAGGAACCTGTTTTAATTTTTATATTTGTTCTGGGAAACCTGAATATGCCTATAGTAATATCAATGATGATCTTGAAAAAGATACGGCATTTCAGCAAATCCCGCCATTAACCATTTTGCTTGCTGAAGATAATCTGGTCAATCAAAAAGTCGCAACCAATCTTTTACGAAAAAAAGGGCATTCATTAGAGGTCGCTGTAAATGGTAAAATAGTAATAGATATGCTTGCTTCAGGCAAAGAATTCGATATGATTTTGATGGATGTTCAAATGCCAGTGATGGATGGTCTTGAGGCAACAGAAAGAATTCGTAATGGTGAAGCTGGTGAAAGCGTTAAAGATATTCCGATTATTGCACTCACTGCACATGCACTGAAAGGAGATCGAGAGCGTTTTTTGACAATGGGGATGAATGGCCATGTGGCTAAACCGGTTAAACCTGAAATGTTGTATTTGGAAATAGCCAAAATCTATCACCTCTGTATGAAGGAAATTTCCCGGGGAATTCAAAAAACAAATGAAGCTGTATCCGATGAAAACTCATTGCTTCAGGAAAAGCTGACATTTGTAAACGACTTTGAGAAAATTTTAACATCAAAAAATAAAAAAACTGTTTTGTTTCATAGCTTGCGTCTCTTTTTTCAAATGTTAATGCAGTATGTAAAAAAAGCCTAGTGATACGATACACAGATGTTCAGATAACTAAAGGACTGCTGATATGTTGAAACACGACTCATTATTAACTCAACACCAAATGAATTTCGTTACAAGTCAGAATAACAATACAGAGGAAGAAGTGAATCTGCATAAAAATGCAGAGAAGGCGCTTCAAGAAAGCGAAAAGCGATTTCGGCAGCTATTTAATGGTAGTCGGGATGGTGTAGTGATTGTGAATAGCCAAGGTATGTTCATTGAAGCGAATCAGGCATATTGTAATATGCTAGGCTATACCCTAGAAGAACTAAAAACCATGGAGGATTTTTACCAGATTACTCCGGAGAAATGGAGGCAATGGGAAGAAGATGAAATATGGAAGCGTCGGTTGTTGCAAAACGGCTATAGCGGAATATATGAAAAAGAATATATTCGCAAGGATGGAACCATTTTTCCTGTAGAACTTCAGTCTTACACGGTTTTTGATCAGGAAGGAAAACTGAGTTATCTTTGGGGTGTTGTGCGTGATATCACCGAACGTAAACGGGCAGAAGAAGAAAAAGATAGACTTCATGCGCAGTTGATTCAATTGCAAAAAATGGAAGCTGAAAGAGCAATCGTTTCACTGACCTCAGCGGTTAAAGAATCAGAAGAAAAGGTAAAACTGTTATCTTCGGTAGTTACTCAATCATCCGAAGGAATGGGAGTCGCAAATCTTGATGGCATATTATTGTTTATTAATGAAGCTTGGATTGCCATGCATGGATATGAAATCAATGAAGATTTTATTGGTAAGCCTTTATCCTTTTTTCATAGCAAAGAACAATTAGAAAAAGAAGTCATTCCTTTTAACCAAAAGGTTATAGAATTGGGATATGCAGAGGGTGAAATGGGGCATATCCGCAAAGATGGTACAGTCTTTCCTACATTAATGACTGTAACTCTTATCAAAGATGATTACGGTAAACCATATGCTATCGCTGCTGTTTGCAACGATATAACCCATACCAAAAGAATGGAAAATGAAAAATCGGAATTAATCAAGCAGCTTGAAAAAAAGAATATGGAATTAGAAAATTCAAGTCTTGAATTAAAGGAAGCAACCCAACAGCTTATTCAGGCTGGAAAAATGACCGTTTTGGGAGAATTAACCGCAGGAATTGCTCATGAATTAAATCAGCCGCTGAATGGTATTAAAATAATTAGCCAATCATTAAAATATGATATAAAAAAAAATAGATTCGTTATTGAAGAACTTGACGATAAATTAAAGGGAATTATTGATCTCGTGAACCGAATGGCGGAAATTATTCAGCATATGAGAATATTTACCCGTCAGACATCTGGTGAAATCTATGAAAAAGTAGATATAAATACCATCATTTCAGATGCGTTTAATTTTGTTGAACAACAAATGATCAATAATAATATCAAAGTAATAAAAGAATTTTGTTTGAAACCGCTATATATATCTGCAAATCCAATAAGAATAGAACAGGCAATGCTGAATTTATTTTCAAACGCTCGATATGCTCTCATTAATTCAAACAAAGAAAATAAGGAATTAGTTGTCAGTATCAAAGAACATGCAAATCATGTTGAGGTATATGTTATTGATAATGGCATTGGAATTCCAGATAGTATCAAGGATAAGTTGTTCGTTCCTTTTTTTACAACAAAAGAAGCGGGGCAGGGCACGGGGCTTGGGCTTTCTATAACAAGTAAAATTATAGAGGAGCATAAAGGCAAAATTGAATTTGAAAGTAACTATAATGAATATACATCATTTAAAATTACACTGCCTATGATTACATATTAAAAAGATAAGGATAATTACCTAATGTTAAGTATAAGTATATTAATAATTGAAGATGATACAATTGCATTGGATGAATTAAGTCAATTATGCAAGAAAGAGTCTTTTACGGTTTTTTCTGCTCAAAATGGAAAAGAGGGCTATGATCTTTTTATAAAGGAAAAACCAGATGTCGTGATTTCTGAAATAAGTCTGCCCAAGATCAATGGATTGGAATTATTAGAAAAAATCAAACAGATCAAAAAGGAAACTCCGGTAATTGTTATTACAGGCTATACAAATACTGACTATGCTCTGGAAGCAATTCGGTTTGGTGCAATTGATTATTTAAAAAAACCCTTAAATTTAGATGAGTTTTTCATTGCATTAGGAAGAGCAAGAGATAGTGTTGTCGCTAATAAAAAATTAGAGAATTACCCATGTCTGTTGCTCGCAGATGATGAGGATATCCCTCGTATGGAACTTGCCTCTTTTCTAAAAAAGGAAGGCTATTCTGTATCTCAGGCAAGAAATGGCGAGGACGTGCTGAATTTATTCAAAGAAAAAAAATACGAAATCGCATTGCTGGATATCAAAATGCCTAAAATGACTGGAATTGAAGCACTTCATAAAATGCGTAAAATGACGGATGATTTTGAAGCCATCATTTTAACAGGATATGGTGATGAATCTACAGCTATACAAGCACTCAGAGATGGCGCTTTTAATTTTCTGAAAAAACCAGTGGATTTGGAAGAACTCTTAGTAACAATTCAAAAGGGAATAGACAGTATTGTACTTAAAAGGGCGTTTAAATATAAAATGCGGGAGCTTGAACTCGCAAATCAGATTATAACTCAACTCACTGAAGATGAAAAAAATGCCATTATCATCGCAAAGGATGATATTGATGTGATTAAGCGAAAATGCAACGATGTATTGAACACAATTTCAGATAACATGGTCATATTCGATGAAAAATTGAATATCATCACATCAAATCAATCTTTTAAGAATAGTTTTGGCGAGTCTCAGACACTAGATCATGATGGTTTGATAAAGAAATTATATATTCAGGAACAGATTCAATCTAAAGCCATTGGCAGCATTTCACATATTTCAGAGAATAATTTACAGATTACACTCATGTCAGCTATTCTAAAAATCCAGAATAAAAAGAATAAAGTATTTTTGGGGATAATCAAGTGAGACATTATTTCAAAAGATGAAATGACATATACTGAGCACTGCAATAAATTGAGATTTTCTGGATACCGGCTTTCGCCGGTATGACACTAGTACCACGATCGTCATGCCGACGAAA
>PDZT01000294.1 GCA_002753105.1 Deltaproteobacteria bacterium YD0425bin50
CAACAATAATTCCAGTCAGTCTTCCCTGAATATCTGCAACAACAATACATGTTTCTTTTGTTGACTCAACTTCTGCCATGCCAAACTTAGCGCGAAGATCAATCACGGGAATAATTTTTCCCCTGAGATTGATGACGCCTTTCATAAAATGGGGGGTTTTCGGTACAGGATCAATTCTGAGCAATCCGACGACTTCCCGAGCCTCTAAAATCTGTATTCCATATTCTTGCCTGCCGAGTTGAAATGTTAATAATTTACCACCCGATTGTGAAAACAATTCTTCATGTTCTCGCATGAATTCCTCCTGATCAAAGTTATCGGTTCGTATCCTGAACCAAACGATAATGCCGTATAAACTCAGACGGGTCAAGAATTAATCCAACACGTCCATCTCCTAGTATTGTTCCACCAGTCACTGCTTGCAGAGTTGCAAAGCGGTTCCCAAGACTTTTAATGACAATCTGCTGTCGATGTAAAAGTTCATCTACCATAACACCATATTTTTTGGATTCATCATGAATAACCACAATAATCGCTTTTGTCGCATCTGTGATATCCCCTTTAATCTCAAAAAATCGGTATAGAGGGATAATCGGTACTAATTCTTTGGCTAATAAAAAATAGGCGCCTTCCTGACCGTGTACCCCTTTAACATACTCAGATTTAGGGGTAATAACCATATGAACATCCAAAATTGGAAATATAAACTGATAGTGTCCAACACGAACCACCAATCCATCAATGATCGAAGTTGTTAACGGCAGTTTAATACTAAAGGCAGTTCCTTTTCCCGGAGTACTGGTGATGCTTATTTTTCCTCTGAGATGATCAATTTCGCGTTTAACTACATCCATGCCAACTCCACGCCCTGAAACATCCGTAACTTCTTTAGCTGTAGAAAGTCCTGCCTGAAAAATAAAGGCAAATACCTGTTGATCAGACAAAACATCAGTTGATTTAGCAAGTTCTTTTTCAACAGCTTTGTTAAAAATGGCTTGACGGTCTAAGCCTTTGCCATCATCCCGAATTTCAATTTCTATAGAATCCCCCTGATGTTCTGCAATTAAGTTCACATGACCTTGAGCTGGTTTTCCTTTAGCTAATCGTTCATTCGCAGATTCAATTCCATGATCAATTGCATTGCGCACAAGATGCATTAATGGCGTATAGATTCGATCAATAATGGATTTATCAACTAGGGTTTCTGCACCTTCGATATGCAGTTCAATTTGCTTATTAAATTTTTGGGAAAGGTCCCGGACCTGACGAGACAATTTTGAAAATATATTACCTACTGGAAACATCCGAATCCCTAAAATCTGATCTCTAAGATGCTCACTGACTTTATACAACTGATCCAGTCTTTCTTTGGCTTCACGGTCTTTGATTTCAGCAATAATACGGTTTTGAGAAAGCACAGACAATGCAACAACCATTTCACCAATGAGCTCTGAAAGTTCATCCAGTTTTTTTGCGGGTACTTTAACCATTTCCAAAATATCCGTTTCAGATTTGACTATATCTTCGATTTTCGATTTTCGATTTTCGATTTCCTGTTTTTGATGAACCTCTTGTTGTCTTATTGATGGGGTTGTTGAACGAATTTCATCAGCAATCTCTTGGATATTCGATATGATTTTCTCTGATTGTTCCCATATATTTTTGGGAATTTCTGGCTTTCGAGACGTTTCCTGAACTGAAAGCGAGGATTGTAAGATGGCCTCTGCCTCTCCAATACGAACTGGAATAGGCGTTTTGCCCTGCATAATTTCCTTAAGCTGACCAAATAACTGACGCAATACATCAATGGTTTTAAAACAGGCATTGAAAAACAGCGGATCAATTGTTCTTTTTTTATCGCGAATACCTGCGAGCAGGTCTTCCATTTGGTGCGATAAGGATTCAATGGCGATCACTCCGATAAAACCAGATGCGCCTTTAATGGAATGGATCATCCGAAATATCTTGTCGATCAAATCTGACCGGGTACTGTCTTTTTCAAGTTCAAGCAGGCATGATTCAGATTCACATAGAAATTCATCACTTTCATTGATAAATTCCACAATAAGATTTGAATCTGTTTCTATCATGTCTTGATTAATTGAAAGGATCACTGAATCTTCATCTGAAGTTTTTAATTCAGGTGATTTTGGAATTTGCGTTTCGATTTCTCTTTTTAACTCAAGTACTGTTGTTGCAAAATCCCATGTAAGTTCGCTGCCTTCATAAATCATGGATAAGCCATGATCTATATGCGTATTAATCTTTTTTACATATGCTAATCCTTGCTCATAACTCACATTTTCAGTAAGGCATTCTGAAATACAAAAGCGGATGAGTTGATTGGCTGTAACAAAAACAGTCAACTCATGGTGATTCAGTATTGTGTCTATCTGCTCAATAACACGTAATATTTCACCAAAAACGGGTATGTCTTCTTCTTTGGGTTGAACTACCTGTAATTTAAGATTCAGTTCATCGCGTAAAGGTTGAAGCGTTGTTTGTAAATTTATCATTATTCTAACTCATTATTTTTATTTGAGATGTTGTTGGCGCCGTTTATTTATAATTTTAAAAATACCCAAAAGCGTATCTGGGGTAATGGGTTTGGGACAACAATAATCAATCGTAGAACGAATATTGCCTAATATGAGATCTGAAATTCCAAATCCGGTAATAACGAGAATTGAAATATCAGGATATTGCGACTTGATCATGTCAATCAGAGAAATCCCATCTTGCTTGGGCATACAAATATCTGTAATAACAAGATGGTATTGTTTCTTTGATAAAGCGGCACTGACAATTTTTTCACAGGCTGCAGCTCCATCGTATGCTGTATCTACATCAAATCCCTCCATTGACAAATGCCGTTTTAATGTATTTGCCAATACGGTTTCATCATCTACCACAAGTATATGGTGAATATCATTTTTCAATGGCACACCTCACTATTGTCTCTATGTTCTTTTTTGGGGAACCATACGTGAATTCGATTTACTTTATGAATTTGATTGATAAGTGCTTCTAGTGGATGCACGAGGAGCACTTCGGATGAATCATTAATCATTTCTAATACGTTTAAATGAGAAATATCACTGACATAACCGATACATGTCAGCAATTGAAACCGATACTGGATATCATTAATCAATTGCCATGCGTTCTGATTCGCAATTTCAATAAGAACCATATCGATTTCCGGATGCACCTCAAGAAACGAAAACACCATTTCATGTGTTTTAAATATTTCTGTAGATACATGATTCAGTTTAGGCAACTTGGATTCAAACGATGTAAACGCACAACTCTGGTGATGAATACACAAGATCGTTGGTTTTAATGAACTGAACTGGGAATACGAATACGGTTGAATTGGAAATAGCACATCAAAACATGTGCCTTTACACGGTTTGGAATGAATTAAAATAATTCCATGATGCTCTTGAATCAATCCATAAGATACAGAAAGCCCTAGCCCAGTCCCGCCTTTTCCCCGTTTTGTAGAAAAAAAAGGCTCAAATATCCGTTCAACAACCATAGGATCAATGCCCACGCCATTATCTTCTACACGAATCATGACGGCTTGAATCCATTCCAAATAGCGGGACTGAATCCTGATATGGCCTTGTTCAATACTTGTTAATGCCTGTGCTGCATTGATCACCAGATTGGTTATGATTTGTTCGATTTTTTGAAGATGTCCCTGAATTTGTGGAAGATCATGTGCCATATCCACATCGATATTCTTAGCCAGTTTTCGGATATAACTTCCAACAATTAATAACGTATTTTCAATTGCCTGATTCAGTTGCACTGGTGTTTTATGGGAAGATTCCTCAAGTCTGGCATAATCTTTTAATTTTGAAACAATTTTTGAAATGCGGTCTGATCCCATTTCAATTGCTTCAAGCATCTCCTGCATGTGTTGGGATAAATCAAAAAAACCATAATGCTTTCGGGGCCAATGCGGATGTAATGTTGCATATTCAGTTAATACTGGAAAACACATTTGCCAAAGTTGTTTAATAACCGGGACATTGTAGCTGATTAAACTATTTGGGTTATTGATTTCATGGGCAACACCCGCAACAACTTCTCCTAATGATGCTAATTTATCAGATTGAATTAATTGTTGACGCTGAAAATCTCTTTCTTTTTCAATGGCTTCACGTTCCAGAATTTCTACTTTAAGATGTATATTCGCTAAACGTAATTCAGCAGTACGTTGTTCTATGCGTTCTTCAAGTGTTGCATTGGCTTGTTTTAAGGCTTCTTCAGCATTGATACGATGATAGATTTCAGTTTGAAGCAGGTGGTTTTGATGAGACAATTTTCGTTGAAGCATGGCAATGGACAGATGGTTTTTTACCCTTAACAGTACTTCCATGATATTAAATGGCCGAAAAATATAATCCACAGCGCCAATTGTAAATGCTTCAACAAGGGATTCAGATTCAGTCATTGCACTAATAAAAATTATTGGAATATGATTATATTTTTCTGATTGTTTTATGCGTCTAGCAACTTCATAACCATCCATTACCGGCATCATAATATCTAAAAGAATCAAATCTGGAATTTGCTGATGTAATATATCCAGTGCTGCGTGACCGTTGTTGGCAATCAACACTGTATAGCCTTCACCATACAGTACTTCTTGTAGAAATTCCAAATTAATGGCATTATCATCGACGATTAAAATTTTTCCAGTTGTTGCAACATAAGCCATAGACAAAATGATCAACCCATTAAATTCATTTGGTGTAATGTATTAATCAAGGTTTCCTTATCAATGGGTTTCACTAAATATGCTGTGGCATATCCTTTTGAATAAGCCTGCATGACGTTTTTAAAATCATCTAACGCTGTAATCATGATCACTTTGACCTCATTGGTAATGTTCAGGCCAATTTTTTCTTCAATCTCCCGAATTCGTTTTAGAGCTTGCTGGCCATCCATGTCTGGCATCATGATATCCATACAGATCAAATCATACGGTTGTTTCTGATCCCATCCTAAAATAAAAGCTTCAATGGCTTCTTCACCGTTCACCACAGTATCACAGTCTCCATAGGGTGAAAGAAAATCTTTTACAATACGCCTTGCCTTAAAATCATCATCCACTATTAATATCTTCAACTCTTCACCTCATGAGTTCCAAAATCATTTATGACTTCT
>PDZT01000295.1 GCA_002753105.1 Deltaproteobacteria bacterium YD0425bin50
TCCACCACTTCGGCAAAACTTCAATAAAATCCATTATTGATTTTCTTAAAAAAAGAAAATATATAAATAAATTGTAAATATTGTCAAGTTAAAATTATTTACTATGTGTAATTCATCCTTGTCGGTAACAAAGAATTAGGACGCAGAGCGTCCAGACTGCGTTCCCACGCAAAGCATGGGAACGAGCCTCTGAACCGACAAGATTGAATTACACCCTTATTTACTTATTTACTTATTTTTTAATTAAGATATTAGGAAATCATGGAAGTCATTAACGGAATCAAACAAATTCAACAGCCTTTTCATAATGCTGTAGTTACAATTGGGAATTTTGATGGTGTTCATAAAGGCCATTGTGCACTTTTTCAAGAAGCTATTGACAGAGCATTGAAAGTTGGTGGAAAATCTATTGTTATAACTTTTGAACCTCATCCGCTAAAGGTGATCAATAAAGCGAAAAGTCCCCCATTAATTACATTATATGAACAAAAAGTGGAATTGATTTCAGAAACAGGAACAGATGTGTTCATCTGCATACCCTTTACCAAAGAATTTTCTGAAATCAATGCAAGATCATTTGTTGTTGATATTCTTATCAACACGATAGGCATGAAAACCATTGTCATTGGGAATGATTATCATTTTGGAAAAAACCGTGAAGGTAATTTGAATCTTCTAAAAGAATTATCCAGTATCTATGGCTTTGATATCGTTATTCCAGATTGGATATCCATAAAAAGTCCAACCCATGAACGTATTAGCAGTACAAAAATTCGTGAAATTGTCCAACAGGGTTTAGTTGAACGAGCACCAGAATTTATGGGTAGATTTTATCAAATTCGCGGAAAGGTTGTTCCGGGCAGAAAAAGGGGTGAACAACTCTTAGGCATTCCAACGGCTAATATTCTTCTTCAAGATGAACTTTGTCCTCACTACGGTGTGTATGCAGTGATTGTAGAATATCAGCATAAAAAATACGCTGGAGTTGCCAATATTGGTTTTAGCCCAACGTTTAATGATCATGTTTTTACAGTAGAAGTACATATCCTCAATTTTAAAAAAAATATTTACCATGAGCCAATTAAAATTGATTTTATTCGTAAATTAAGAGATGAACAAAAATTCTCAGGTCTTGAACAATTATCGAAACAGATCAAAATAGATATTGAACACGCGAAAACCTATATACAACTATAGAAAGGCGTATCGAACCCATTAGAATCATGATGAAATACAAACGACAGATTTCTATCGGTATAAGTCTCATTTTATCCATTGGAGCATTGTACTTTGCATTTAAACATGTACAAATTACTGAACTGATCCATTATTTACAATCAGTTCAGTATGTTTGGTTTATCCCTGCATTATTCATCAGCTTATTGAATTTTCTGCTTCGTGTGGTTCGATGGCAGTTAATTCTGAATCCATCCATTCAACTCACTTTCTGGGAATGTTATCATCCACTCATGATAGCGTTTATGATGAATTGTATTCTTCCGGGAAGAGTCGGTGAATTAGCAAGACCGTTTATCTTAAATCAAAAACATCAATTCTCTTTCTCAGCAGGACTTTCTACTGTTGCTGCAGAACGTTTTTTTGATCTGTTAATCATGCTGTTACTTTTTTTATTCACATTGTTAAGCATTGACATTGATCCAACTAAAACCGTTGTGTTTAATGAATATCAACTCAATGCAGCGACCCTTTATTCTGTTAGTCAACGCATGATTCTCATATGTGTTATCATCATGTTCGGAATACTTTTTTTCACGATTGACAGACTTCGAAAAGCCATTATACAAATCATTCGCATGATACCACACTTGCTTTCTTTTGCTGGAAAGCGAACCCAACAGATTCTTACCGAAAAATTTTGTATTCCGTTAATTCATATTATTGACCATATCGCTGCTGGTTTATCCATTGTAAAATCTCCCCGGCAAGCCCTGATGTGTTTTTTGCTCTCTTTGATTATTTGGGTATTGAATGTTGTTATATATAAAATTATTGCAATAGGCTGTCCAAATATTCATCTAACATGGTATCAATGGTCTGCTGTGATGATTATTGTGTGTATTTTTATTGCCCTTCCGTCTGTTCCCGGATTTTGGGGATTATGGGAAGCGGGTGGTGTATTTGCAATGGGTTTATTTGGAATTCCAGAAAAGGAAGCCTTTGGATTCACCTTAACCAACCATTTTATTCAGATATTTTTTACGATCATTCTGGGTATTGTTTCTGCATCAATCATTGGTGTTAATATTATGAAAATTTCTTCAGGTAAATCTGATGATAGTGGGAAAATACCTTAAGACTTATTTAGGAGTTTTTTTTATATTATGGCTATGTTAAAAATTGTAAAATTTCCAGATCCATTCTTGAAAAGAAAATGCAAACCTGTAGATAAAATGGATGCACGCATACCCAAATTGATCGAAGATATGGCAGAGACTATGTATGCGTCTTCTGGAATTGGCCTTGCCGCTATTCAAGTTGGAGTAGATCAACGGATTATTGTATTTGATACAACTGAAGAAAATAAAGAGCGTTCTTTTCTTGAATTGATCAATCCTGAAATTATCAAAATGGAAGGAAGTTGTGTTTCTGAAGAGGAAGGATGTTTAAGTGTACCTGATTTTAAATCCAATGTAAAACGAGCCAAGTCCATTGTGGTTCAAGGCTTAGACCGAAATGGGAAAAAGAAGACGTTAAGTTATAATGATTTAAGAGCCATTGTGATTCAGCATGAGGTTGATCATCTGAATGGCATTTTGTTTATTGATCGTATTAGCTCCTTAAAAAGAGAATTATATAAAAGAAGCATTAAAAAACAGATAAAAAATTCATGAAAACCAATTCTAAAAAAATAATTTTTATGGGAACTCCTGAGTTCGCTGTTCCATCTTTAAAAGCCATCCATGCCGCAGGCTATACTGTCCCCCTTGTAGTAACCATGCCGGATCGTCCAAAAGGACGAGGCCGTCAATTAACCGCTTCACCTGTAAAATATACTGCCGAGGATTTATGCTGTACCTGTATTCAACCAGATACAATTTGCTGTGAAAATGTAGTTGACCAGTTGCAGGATATTTTACCTGATTTCATTGTTGTGGTTGCATTTGGGTATATTTTACCAGAATCCATATTAAAGCTTCCCCGATATGGCGCAATTAATGTTCATGCATCCTTGTTACCCAAATATCGAGGCCCTGCACCAATTCAATGGGCAATCATCAATGGCGAAAAAGAAACGGGCGTTACCACCATGTTGATGGATAAGGGATTAGATACCGGGGATATTCTTTTAACGGCAACAACAGAAATTTTAGCTGAGGACAACAGCAAAACCCTTCGAGATCGTCTGTCTAATCTTGGCGCTTCTCTGTTAATAGACACTCTGAATGCGTTTATTGACAATCGTATTAATCCCATAAAACAAGATCATTCCCAATCTAATTATGCGCCCCTATTAAAAAAATCTGACGGCAAAATTAATTGGTCACAGGATGCAACTCAAATAGATGCCTTTATTCGTGGTATGACTCCATGGCCCGGAGCATTTACTTTTTATAATGGAAAGCGGTATAAAATAATTCAGGCCAAACCCATTGATATGCAATATGATCAGCATCTTTTTCAACCCGGTCAGAGAGTTAATATATCTGACACTGAATTAACTGTAGCAACAACACAAGGCGCAATTTCAATTCTGTCAATTCAGCCTGAATCTGGAAAACTGCTCAAGATTTCAGATTTTTTACGAGGGTCACGGTTGCCTGAAGATGCAAAATTCGGTAGTGGCTCATTTGTGTAATGATACTCATAACTCAAATTTGACTCAATGAGATTTTTTTATTTTCGCTCTGAATCGCTGTAATTAATATTGACATTCAGATAACATGTTTCTATATACTACATTCTTAAAAGATTTCTTTAAAATATCCCAACCTACAACTATACAGATCTAGTATATGATGATAATATGCCATCATAAATAGATCAATTGACGTTAATGAACATATTTCTTTTTTAGGAGACAATATGTCCAACGCTTCATATCAATTTAAACCAGAGCATACAGAATCATTTTTAAAAAAGGTTGAAACCCGTTCAGGTCAAAAACTCACAGCTTGTTATCAATGCAGGCGCTGTGCAGCCGGCTGTACGGTTGGTGATCTGATTGAAGACCATGCAACACCTGATCGGTTAATCCGTATGATCGTCATGGGTGATTCAGAAGGCGCTTTGCATAGCTCTTTGGTTTGGAAATGTGTATCATGTTATACATGTGGAACACGATGTCCTAATCAGATACAATCCGCAAAAATTACGGAAACCCTGAAACAAATAGCAAAAGAATCCCATTATCGACCGTTAAAACCCAGTGTGGCATTTTTTCATGAATCCTTTTTTAAATCAGGTATTCGCTGGGGCAGGGTCAATGAGATGGAATTTATGGGCGTTTATGAACTTAAACGTGCGTTCAATGATATCCGCAGAAAAGATGTAAATGGTGTTGTTCAGGAGATTAAACAGCAATCCATGCTCTTTTTATCTATGCTGAAAAAGAAACGGATGCACTTTCGCTTTTTAAAATCGCAAGGCAGCGGTGAACTAAAACGTTTGTACCTTGTGGCACAAAAACGAAAACTTTACTCAAAACGATCAGAAGAACTAAAAACTAAAAACTAAAAACCTACTTAATGGCACTGATACTAAGTGAGGGTTTATGTCACCAATAGCCTATTATCCGGGATGTTCTCTACGGCAGTCCTCGTTGTTTTATGATGAACAAACACGAACAATTTTTCAACATCTACAAATACCCCTTATGGAAATTGAGGATTGGAGCTGTTGTGGTGCAACATCTGCAGGTAAGATGGATGAGTTTATGGCAATTGCAATGCCAGCCAGAAATATTGGCATTGCTGAATATTCAGGATATAAAGAAATGCTCATCCCCTGTTCTGCCTGCTATTCACGCACTATCGTTGCAAAACAAAAAATGCTCGAAGACAAAACACTGTCTAACGAGATCAATACAACGCTCGCTCGAAAAGTAAAAGCGGAGATTCAGATTTTGTCGATTTTAGACCTGCTGATCCGATGTCATGATTCAGGAATATTGTCTGAGAAACTCGTTAAACCGCTTAAAGGATTAAAAGCCGTATG
>PDZT01000034.1 GCA_002753105.1 Deltaproteobacteria bacterium YD0425bin50
GAGATACTATTTTTTTCGTTTAAAGATAGTTTTAATTTATCTAAAAATATTTTAATCTTATTTTTATTATATTTATGAGCAGAAGATACTGAACCATAAATGTTACCAAAATAAAAACCTGATCCCACAAGGCTTATTACAGATCCAAGAGCTATATTATCGTCTTGAAAAGCTTTATATGCTGATAGTATAAGTCCTGTATTAAATAAAAAAGAGACCAATGCATCCTGATATCTATTCAAATAAAGATAACCCAATCCAGGAATAATAGATAACATACCTGCTATTTTTGGATTTTTTCCTTGAATAGCTAAAAATTCTTGGGTAATATTTTTGATATTATAAGCATCTTTGTTAAAAATTTTGCTAAACGCCAAAACAGCTTCTTTTTCCATTCTGTTTTGAATATAAATTAACCCTATCCTATAATATGATTCATCTTTAATTTGAACATTACTAGAGATATCAATTAGATTTAAAAGAGTAGAAATTGCAGAATCAAAATCTTCTATTTTTATATAGCTTTCAGAAACAGTAAAATAAGACTTTACAGCCAAATCACTTAAATTATACTTTTCTATTACTTTATTTAATGATTCTATTCCTTTCTTAAAATCTTCGTTATTAAAATAAGATAATCCTATTTTATACATTGCATTTTCAACCATAGAATCTTTTGGGAAAAAATAAATAAAACGCTCATATTCAATAATTGCTTTTGAATAATCATGAGAGTCAAAATACTTTTCTGCAAACTGATATTGCTCTTCTGAACTAATAATTAAATCACTGCAATATACGCTATTACAAATAATTATGCTAAAAAACATATAGATTATTGCTAATTTCATATTGCTTTTTCAACAAAAATAACGATAAATGTCAATAGTAATTTTTTATTTCAAATTTTTAATCTATTAAAAATAAGGAGAAAAAATGGATAACAAGCCTATTGAAAAAGCCTTAAAGACTTCTACTAGTAATATCCGTACCAGCTTAAACATTAATGATATAAAACAGTCGCTAGCTGAGCACCTTTTTTATACAGTTGGAAAACCTTTAACAACTGCAACACCTAATGACTATTACCTTGCAGTTGCATATACTGTTCGCGATCATATGATGAAAAGCTGGATAAATACGGTTGAAGCATTTTTTGCTCAAAAAGTTAAAGCTGTTTGTTATTTTTCTGCTGAATTTTTAACTGGTCCTCATCTCTGCAAAAATTTAATCAATCTTGAAATGTATGATGTTATGAATAAAGCTCTCAAAGAATTTGGGCTCGATTTAAAACAGATAATTGATCTCGAAGCAGAACCAGGACTTGGTAATGGCGGACTTGGGCGTCTTGCAGCTTGTTATATGGAATCACTTGCATCTTTAGGAATTCCAGCTATTGGCTATGGCATTCGTTATGAGTTTGGAATTTTTAACCAACAAATAATTAATGGCTGGCAGTTTGAGTATACTGATAAATGGCTTAGATTAGGCAATCCATGGGAAACACCAAAACCAGAAAGAATATATGATGTAAAATTGGGAGGCTACACTGAACATTATACTGATTCTGAAGGAAGATATGTTGTTAGATGGATACCCGGAAGAATTGTAAGGGGAATAGCTTATGACACTCCAGTACTAGGCTATAAAGTTAAAACATCCACAATGCTCCGTTTATGGAAAGCAGATTCTCCTGAATCTTTTGATTTTCAGGATTTTAACCGCGGAGATTATTATGGGGCAATAGAAGATAAAGTATCTGCTGAAAACCTTACCAAAGTATTGTACCCAAATGATGAACAGCTTCAGGGAAAACGTTTGCGCTTGGAACAGCAGTATTTCTTTGTTTCATGTTCTCTTCAAAATTTAATTGAAATGCATTTATTAAAAGAAAAAAGCCTTGATAACTTTCATGAAGGCTTTGCTGCACAATTAAATGATACACACCCATCAATTGCTGTGGCTGAACTTATGCGTCTTTTCATCGATGAACATAAAATGGATTGGGATAAATCATGGAACATTACAAAAAATACATTTGCATATACTAACCATACCCTTTTGCCAGAAGCACTTGAAAAATGGTCATTGCCTTTGTTTGCAAGCGTTCTGCCGCGGCACCTTGAAATAATTTATGAGATTAATCACCGCTTTTTATATGAGGTCATAAATTGCAATGAACGGAATAATGTTTCAATTGAAGCACTTTCATTAATTGATGAAAATGGTGAAAAATTTGTAAGAATGGCAAATTTAGCATGTGTTGGCAGCCACGCAATAAATGGGGTTGCAGAACTTCACACAGAGCTTTTAAAACAACATACACTGAAAGATTTTTATAAGTTATATCCTGAAAGATTTAGTAATAAAACAAATGGAGTCACTCCACGAAGATGGATAATGCTGTCAAATCCCAGGCTTTCAAAACTTCTAACTGAAACAATTGGAGAAGGATGGATAAAAAATTTAGAAGAGTTAAGAAAAATTGAAGCTTTTGCAGATGATAAAGAATTTCAGGCTAAGTGGCGCAAAGTCAAATTTGACAATAAAGAAGAGCATTCTAAATACATTCTCAATAATGTTGGTGTAAAGCTAAGTCCTGATTATCTTTTTGACGTTCAGGTCAAAAGAATTCATGAATACAAACGTCAGCACTTAAATGTTCTGCATATTGTTACTCTTTATAATCGAATCAAGCAAAATCCAAACATAGAAGTAACCCCTAGAGCTTTTCTATTTGGAGGCAAAGCAGCTCCAGGTTATTCAATGGCAAAACTGATTATTAAGCTTATAAATTCAGTAGCTGATGTTGTAAATAATGATCCAGATGTAAAAGATCGCCTTAAAGTTGTATTTATACCTAATTTCAACGTAAAAGTTGGACACAAAATATATCCAATTGCAGATCTTTCAGAACAAATTTCAACAGCAGGAAAAGAAGCATCAGGGACTGGCAATATGAAGTTTTCAATGAATGGAGCTTTAACTATTGGTACATTAGATGGAGCAAATGTTGAAATAAGGGAAGAAGTAAAGCCTGAAAATTTCTTCCTGTTCGGACTTAGAGCAGAAGAAGTAGAAGAGCTTCAATCTAAAGGATATCGCTCTTATGATTATTATCATAAGGATCAAGAACTAAAACAGGTTATTGATTCGATTAGCTCAGGCTGTTTTTCATCTGGGGATTCAGGATTATTTAGACCACTTATTGATTCATTAATGTTCCAAGATAGATTTATGCTTTTTGCAGATTATAAGTCATATATCCAATGTCAGGAGCAAGTTAACCAAGTTTGGCATAACAAGGATTTATGGACACGCATGTCAATCCTTAATGTGGCCCGTATTGGCAAATTCTCATCTGATAGGGCTATAAAAGAATATTGCAATGATATATGGAAAGTTTGTCCTATCTAAGAGATTTAACTGTTGAAAAATTTAGGACATGACAAGCTAATGTTACAATTATTTATTGAAATTTTTGATGACATCTTAGGTTCGGTTCGTGAACCTTTAGTAGTTCTTGATTCTGATTTGAAAGTTGTAAAAGCCAACCATTCCTTTTACAAGACTTTTAGCGTCAAGCCAGAAGAGACAGAAGGGATACTAATATATGATCTTGGCAACAGGCAATGGGATATTGTAAAGCTTAGAGAATTACTTGAAGATATTCTACCTCAAAATACCATATTTAATGATTTTGAGGTAGAACACGAATTTGAAAATATTGGCAAAAAGATAATGCATCTTAACGCCAGACGGATTTACAATGAGCTGAATAAAACCCAACTTATCCTTTTAGCTATTGAGGATGTTACTGAGCGTGAATATTATAAAAGATATCTTGAAGAACTTGTTAAACATAGAACATCTGAACTTAATTTAGCAAGAGAAGAAGCAGAAAAAGGGAAACAAATCGCTGAAGATGCACTTATAGAAATAAAAAAACTAAAAGACCAGCTTGAAGCTGAGAGAGAGTATCTGAAAGAAGAAATTAGACTAGAATACAACCATGAAAACATCATTGGAGAAAGTGATGGAATAAATTATGTTCTATATAAAGTGGAACAAATTGCCAGCAGCAATACGATTGTCTTGATTCTTGGCGAGACTGGAACAGGAAAAGAGTTAGTAGCTAGGGCTATTCATGGTTTGAGTTTACGCAAAGAGCGGGCACTTGTGAAAGTAAATTGTGCCGCACTCCCTTCAAACCTTATCGAAAGTGAGCTTTTTGGTCATGAAAAAGGGGCTTTCACTGGCGCTCATTCAAGACACATAGGGAGATTTGAGGTCGCAAACTGCGCAACCCTTTTTTTAGATGAGATTGGCGAGTTGCCGATAGAATTGCAGGCAAAACTTTTGCGAGTTCTCCAGGATGGTGAATTTGAACGCTTGGGCAGCTCCCATACCATCAAAGTCGATGTGCGTATTATTGCAGCTACAAATCGCAATCTTGAAGAAGAAGTTCGTAAAGGTAGGTTTCGTAACGATCTTTGGTACAGATTAAATGTTTTCCCAATTACTGTGCCTCCTTTAAGAGATCGCTTAAATGATATTCCTCTTCTTGTTAATTTTTATGTCAAAAAAATTTCTAAGCGAATGGGCAAATCCATTGAAATCATTCCAATGAGTGTTATTAGTGCCTTGCAAAATTACCATTGGCCTGGAAATATTAGAGAATTGGAAAACGTACTCGAACGTGCAGTAATTAATTCGTCGGGTTCCAAACTGCATCTTGTTGATGAACTTAAAAAACCGCAAAAAGATAGTACGATTATGCCAAAAACAATGGAAAAGGTTGAGCATGACCATATTATTCGAGTACTCGAACAAACCAATTGGAAGGTTAGCGGCAAAAACGGCGCTGCAGAAATACTTGGACTAAACCGCAGCACATTGCGCGCGCGAATGCGAAAACTTGGTATTAGTAGAATATCTTAGAAATTATTTTACCACGAACGATTAAAGTTGAAATAAGGTCATATATGACCACTGAGTATATATGACCTTATTTTTTGACCATTTTCCTCCTTTTTTTACTTTCCTTTGTAAATAAATACTCTTTAAATATCAATATATTAATAAAATAAATCTTGATTTTCTATGCATGGCATAAATCTTGATACAATAAAAAAAACAGGAATTCAAATTTATGGTTTAAAAAAATAAAAGGGGGTATATGGGTTAAGGTAAAATATGATTGAGAAAATAAAAGAAGAACAGCAACAAGACATAGAGTCGTTAAAAGCTATATTGGAAGAAGCAGAAGCACAATATTAAATGCAATTCGGAACCATGATATGGAATAGAAATTATTCATCAATGTGGTAAAAATTTGCTCTTACTCGATGTTCAAGTTTTTTGCCCAGGTTTTACACAATGCCACTCATTCTGGGCGAAGCAAAGCAGAGACCCGGAATCCAGGATATTGTCAAAGTGCTAGGATTCCCGCTTCCGCGGGAATGACACAAAAAAATTTGAACATAGAGTAATAAATGAGGAAAAAAATGAATGATGAAAAAGTTAAAAAAACAAGTGTTTTAATTATTGACGATAAAGTTGAAAATTTACACATTCTACTGAATTATCTATATAAAGCTGATTTTGAAATATTTATCGCGCAGGACGGAGAAAGCGCACTTAACCAACTCAAATTTGTTTTTCCTGATATTATTCTCCTGGATATAATAATGCCTGCTGGTATTGATGGATTCGAAACATGCCGCCGATTGAAAGAAAATGAAACTACTAAAAATATTCCTGTCATCTTCATGAGCGCACTTTCTGAGACCGTTGATAAAGTACATGGATTCAATATTGGCGGAGTGGATTATATTACCAAACCTTTTCAACTTGAAGAAGTTCTTGCTCGGATGAAAACTCATTTAACTCTTCAGTTTCAAATAAATGAACTTCAAAAACTTAATGCCCTTAAAGATATTTTTTTTTCAATCATTTCGCATGATTTAAGATCTCCTTTTCAAGGATTAATTTCTGGAACTGAGATTTTTTTACAAGACTTTGAAACTTTGAATAAAGAAATTGTTAAAAATTTTATTAGGCAAATTAATGCTAGTTCAATAAATACTTTCAATCTCCTTAATAATTTATTGGAATGGTCAAAAAGCCAGATTGGAGGAATAGTATGGGCACCTATGAAAATAGATTTATATAACATCGTCATTGAAAATTTTAGCCTATCAGATGACAATGCAAAGGATAAAAATGTTAATTTAATAAATGAATTGAGCGAAAATACCTTTGCATATGCGGATAAAAATATGTTGAATTGCATAATAAGAAATTTAATAACAAATGCTTTAAAATTCACTCCAAGCGGAGGTAAAGTCAGCATCAGTTCAAAAAACATTGATGATTTTATAGAAATTATAGTGTTGGACACAGGTATTGGTATAAAAGAAAATGACATTAAAAAACTATTCAATATTGCTATTCATCATACTAAAGTAGGTACAAATGGTGAAAAAGGAAGTGGACTAGGCTTGATTTTGTGCAAAGAATTTGTGGAAAAAAATGGTGGGCAAATATGCGTGGAGAGTCAGTTTGGATATGGGAGTGTTTTTAGATTTACTTTGCCAAGTGATAGAAGGATTTAGTTTATTATTATTAACCAATGTTGTCTAATCATTTAGAAAAAGGTCTACTATGGAAAATATAGAAGATAAACCTAGTGATTCCAGCGAATACGCCGAAAGTATCATCAACACTGTGCGTGAACCCTTAATCGTTCTGAACCATGATTTAACGGAAATCTTGAATTAGCTGTACTTTAATATTATCAGGAAATATATTACTATTACAAGGCTTTATAAATTTTTTGATATTGTCTACCTTTTCGTTTATACTTTCATAAATCCATGATATTCCTAAATAATCAGCAATTTTAAAAAGTACATTATTATTCAAAATTTTTGCGTCATGATATTCAAATTCAACAAATCTTTCCTTGTCGTGACAATAAATAGTTATCAATTTCTGCATCATTATCTCATTACGCAACTTATCCACAATAGATAAAACCTCCTCTTTGTAAAGATGCTTTCATTCAACTCAATTGTTAGCTTTTGACCATCTATTTCCAGTAGAGCTCCATGATTTAGAACTTTGTTGCGAAATGTTCCAAGAGAAAAACCTTGCCACTCAAGGGGAAGAAGTTTTTTTTAAACCAAGTATAAAGGTTCCCTGCAATCCCAACTAATTGGAGATATACCTCGTTTGCTCTAAAGTCACCAGAGGGCATCTTCCCAGATGAAAATGGATTTTTAGATTCTTTGAAATAATTCTCTATTGTTTGTCGAGCATGATAGAACTCATATACCGCTTTAGCATCAAGGCGAAAAGCTAGGTTTTCTATTATAGCGTAACGAATAATTTTGGCTTTTTTTCTATCAAATGGCACTTGTTCTTTTTCAACAAGCACCACACGAAATAGCAAATCTGTAGTTGAAACTACTTTCATCACGCCAAGATCATATAATTTCGTTTTATCATCAAAATAAATCTATCTATTAGAAAGTATTTCAGGTTTTTGAGCCATGATCCAGTCGTATCTTTCTGTAGTGATGATCTGTATGCCCAGAGTTCTCGTAAATTCTAAATTTTCTGCCGAAAAATACCCCCCATCCAATCTGACAATTGAAATTGTTTTTGCAAATTTTCCTTTGATTTGACCTATCAATTCCTGAAAGGGAGCTTTGCAGCTCGTGTCACCAGCCATAAGTTTTTGTGCTACAACTTCACCGCGTACAAAAGCTACCGACCATTGGTAACAAGGTTTACCGGGCTTAATCTTGTTATACCCAACAACGGCTTTTTCACGTTGACGCGATTCTAAAGAATGTGTGGTCGAATCAATATCAACCACCAAAACATCCTGTCTATGACTTTCACCGAAAGCAAACAAAAGATCGGTAGCGGCTTGAGCAAGCTGCTGAAAATGACATTCTTGAAAACTATTCAGAAAAATATGTCCGGTAGACTGATCAAAAAATTCAGGCAGTCCTAACATATTTGCTAAAGCTTTTTCTGTTCCGAGCACATTACGGATATTCCAAAGCCGGCTAATGCCTAAAATATTGGCTGTAATAAGTCCAACACACATGTTGGCGGTTGTATACTTATGTTTACGCCGTTGCACCGATTGACTGTGATTTCTCTTTCGTTTCACAGTGAGTTTTTTAAAAAATTGCTCAAGTTTAACAATTTCCATCATATACCATGCAAAAATAGGGAAAAGACCGAACTTGGTTTTGTTATCTCCTGTAAATTTAAGAACAATTTCATCAAAGGGAATTTTTGACATGATTAGACATCCATATTGTGATCTCAATCATATCAAATTGTATTTTTATTTTCAATCACTGGTTTAAATAAAGCATATATAATTGCGTCATTCTATATATGATATTGATATTTATATATAATATACTAATTCAATATTTCCGTTAATACAAATTTATAATAAATTGTTGGGATTTAATAATTTAAAAAACTAAAGGAGAAAATTAAATGCGTAAACGTATAATTATACAAGAAGGTATTGAAAAAGATTGTTGCTTTTTTCATTCATATTCCTTATACACTTGCATAAAGGCATTTACGTGTCAACAGATAAAATACCGGAAAGAAAAATAAGTCTTATGTTGATGTGCTTCATTTCACTCATCTTTGTTGAATCTTTACCATCACTGAAAACATATCTGATCGGAAAAATGAAAGCATTCACATCAACCTCATATGCCAACATATATTACCTGCTGCCAATTCTGTTGGCATGGGTTTAGCGTGATCCAAAAGATTGAAAGCAGATACGACTGATTCTCATGCTGTATTCAAGACCGTATTTGCTGATAAGAGCTTCCCGGCAAAACAGCGGAAGTGTTTTTATTCTCATCCTGGCATCGTAATTGCTTTTAAAGAATTCAGACAGATTTTACATTTAAATCCTGAAACAAAAGAAGGCGCATATGAATTTCAAAAAGCTCACTCAATTCTTGTCTAAAGAAAAAATGAAAAGGGAGACAGGCAAAATGAAATCAGATAAGAACGGATCCAACATGACGGCTGAGGAATTAAGCAAAGTTGTCGGAGGAACTATATCTGGCGGATGTGGCAATGATACCCTCTCTGGCACCACTAGCGTTGATGTTATCTTAGGATATGATGGCAATGATAGTCTCTCTGGCGACGCTGGCAATGATTTTCTCCGTGGCGGCAATGGTAATGATAGTCTCTCTGGCGGCACTGGCGATGATCAACTATATGGTGATACTGGCAATGACAGCCTCTCTGGCGACGCTGGCGATGATACCCTCGATGGCGGCCATGGCGATGATACCCTCTTTGGCGAGGAAGGCAATGACAACCTCTTTGGCGGCGCTGGCAATGATAACCTTTCTGGCCAGGATGGCAATGATAGCCTCTCTGGTGGCGCTGGCAATGATAGCCTCTCTGGCGAGGATGGCAATGATAACCTCTCTGGTGGCGCTGGCAATGATAAACTCTATGGCGGCGCTGGCAATGATAGCCTCTCTGGACAGGATGGCAATGATACCCTCTTTGGCGGACTTGGGAGTGATAGCCTCTCTGGTGGCGCTGACAATGATAACCTCTATGGCCAGGATGGCAATGATAACCTCTCTGGTGGCGCTGGCAATGATACCCTCTATGGCCAGGATGGCAATGATACCCTCTCTGGCGGCACTGGCGATGATTCCCTCTATGGGGACGCTGGCAATGATAACCTCTATGGCCAGGATGGCAATGATAACCTCTCTGGTGGTGCTGGCAATGATTCCCTTTTAGGCGGACTTGGGAGT
Organism: Deltaproteobacteria bacterium YD0425bin50; assembly: GCA_002753105.1. Lineage (GTDB taxonomy): Bacteria > Desulfobacterota > Desulfobacteria > Desulfobacterales > YD0425bin50 > YD0425bin50. The sequence continues at coordinate 9,840 of PDZT01000034.1, forward strand.
GACGTCTTTGTATTCCAAACCGGCTGCGGCAGCGATACGATTACAGATTTCAGAGGCAGCGAAGACAAGATCAAACTGCTTATGACACAATCTGAGTGGGACAACCTTGACTTGCAAGTGAATCAAGATGAAGAAACTACAACGATCCGTTTCGGCACAGGGGATAATATGACCACAATTACTGTCCTTAATGCAGCGATCACAAGGGATCAGTTGATCTGGATAAAACCTGGTTAATCTGGTGTTAAGTAAGGAAAAAGGGGATGAACAGGCAGATTGATGCAACTTACAAATAAAATCAAGGAGAAAAAAATAAGGAGAATATCATGAGCAACCAGAAAGGCTTCGATAACAGTACCCGAGAACTGAGCATGGATGAATTGAAAAAAGTTGTGGGCGGCTAATTTTTTATGGGCAGCGACAATGACGATCAGTCAAGAATACAAGAGTTTTTGTTGCGCTGGTCTATAGACTTCGGTTAGTCTTATAGAGAGATTGTGAGGCAACAATATAACTTTAGCCCCCGAATAATACTGGTGAAATAGAAGACTATACTGTTGACCTGACAGGATTAACAACTTTAGAACTAAGCATTATTCCTGATATAAGTGGAGGATTAACCCGTGCATAGCTAAGACAGTTACTCCTCGCTTAATAAACCTACTATAAGGTCATATATGACCACTGAGCATATATGACCTTATTTTTGACCATTTTTCTCCCTTTTTTTACATTCCTTTGTAAATAAATACTAATTAAATATCAATATGTTTGGCAACTTAAAGTTTAAATTTCAATGCATGGCATAAATCTTGATATAATAAAACATTATCTTTAAGAGATAATAACTGTTAATAAAATTCTGATGAACTACCCACAATATGCAGGGCTGTTAAGTTCTCATTGAATATAGATATGAATTAAACTAAAAGGAAACATTATGCCCAAAAACTTAGAATCCAAGAATATAAAACAACCACTGACTGATACCCATGAGCTCATCAAGCGGATTAATTCTTATGCTATAAAGGATATGAAAGAAAATCATCATCTACAATTTGAAAAACACGCTCAAAATTCGAAAATCAATAAAATTAATACCGTGACTCTACACATAGCAGCCATTCTATCTAAAATTTTTCATTTTGGTGGGCATATCCCCAAGAATACACTTGCACAAAAGATAGGAGGTGATGAAACTCCGCTTCGATCTGACTTATTCAGCTCTTATCAGATGAAGGAACACGGGAAAACCCTGGCAGCTTCGCACACTTTAGGTTATGGTCATATCCATACTCGCCTGTTGACGAGGCTTGCCGACAACGAGGGCATCCTCCTTGATGTTCGAGATCTGTTAATCGAAGCCGTGAAGGTAAACCGTAGGATTACTCCGGCAGGGGAATGGTTGTTAGACAACTTTTATCTTATCGAGGAGCAGATTAGGACTGCAAAAAGACTTCTACCAAAAGGCTATGCTAAGGAACTTCCTCATCTGAAAGTAGGACCATCCAAGGGACTTCCCCGCGTTTATGACATCGCGCTGGAGACAATTTCCCATGGTGATGGTCGGGTAGATCCCGAAATCATAAGCAGCTTTGTTTCTGCCTATCAGATGGTGACTACGTTGCGACTGGGCGAATTATGGGCAATTCCCATCATGCTGCGGCTTGCATTGATAGAGAATCTCAGGCGGGTTTCAGCACGTATTGCAATTGACGGAATTAACAGGAACCTAGCCGATTATTGGGCAGACAAAATTACAGAGACAGCGGAAATACACCCTAAGAGCCTGATCCTAAAGATTGCAGACATGGCACGATCAAATCCGCCTATGGTAAGTTCCTTTGTTGCGGAGCTAACGCGCCGCCTCCAGGGGCAGAGTCCTTCTCTTGCATTGCCCCTTACATGGATCGAACAGCAGCTCTCAGAGTCTAACCTGACTATTGACCAATTGGTTCAAGCTGAAAATCATCAGCAAGCTGCAGATCAGCTTTCAATTAGTAATAGCATTGGGAGCCTTCGTTTCCTGAGTGCCATGGATTGGCGAAATTTCGTAGAAACAATGAGCGCTGTTGAACAAATCCTTAAGGAAGACCCAGCCGGAGTCTATGATAGAATGGATTTTACCACCCGTGATCAGTATCGTCACATCGTGGAGAAGGTCGCAAAGAAGAGTAGCCTCTCCGAAAAAGAGGTTGCCTCTGAAGCCATATCGCTGGCAAGACAAAGTGCTGCCGAAAAAAAAAACAACAACAGGACAACCCATGTGGGCTTCTACCTAATAGATAAGGGATTCGCTAAGTTAGAAGAACTTGTTAAGGTCAGATCAAGCAATATTGATATATTTCGTAGAATAGGTCGCCGATTTCCTTTGCTTTTATATATTGGTACGATTCTCATCTTTTCATTGATCTTTACCACCGGTTTGCTCAATAAGTCCATTTCAGATGGCATGAGCGGGTTACTACTCATGTTTGTTGCTATACTTTTGTTCATATCAGTAAGCCAACTGTCCATAGCAGTTGTCAATATCTTTGCAGCGCGTATAGCAATGCCTCGTCCGCTGCCAAGAATGGATTTTTCCAAAGGGATTCCTCCTGACTCTTCTACATTGGTAGTTGTACCCACTATCCTTATAAGTAGAGATATTATCTGTAATCTTATTGGTGCTCTGGAAGTCAGGTTTCTTGCAAACCGAGACGATAATCTACGATTTGGTCTGCTTACCGATTTTAAGGATGCTCTTGAGGAAAATTTAGCTGAGGACGAACCGCTTTTATTGCTGACCCGGGAAAAAATAGAAGAGTTAAACAAAAAGTACAATGGAAAAGGGGATACATTCTTTCTTTTTCATCGCCCCCGTCGATGGAATCATCAGGAAAGGATATGTATGGGCTATGAGAGGAAGCGGGGAAAGCTTGCAGAACTTAATTCACTTCTCCGCGGAGGTCTTGGAAGCGGATTCTCTCTTATTATAGGGAATACAGAAGTTTTATCAGAAGTGAAGTATGTTATCACCCTTGACACAGACACAGAGCTACCCCGTGATTCGGCATGGCAACTCGCAGGGGCATTAGCCCACCCCTTGAACCGACCTCAGTATGACCCAGCCAAAGGACGTATTGTATCGGGATACGGCATTCTTCAGCCTAGAGTAGCAGTAAGCTTGCCTGGCACAAATCGATCTCGTTATGCGCGTATGTGGGGGAGTGATGCAGGTATCGATCCTTACACCCGCGTAGTCTCAGATGTCTATCAGGATCTCTTTGGCGAAGGGTCATTCATCGGGAAGGGCATTTATGACGTGGACGCGTTCGAACAAGTTCTCAAAGAACGTTTCCCTGATAACCGTATCTTGAGCCATGATCTTATCGAAGGATGTTATGTAAGGTCAGGTCTCATAAGCGATATACAGTTATACGAAGAGTACCCATCCAGCTACAACGCGGACGTTAGCCGTCGCCGCCGCTGGATTAGAGGAGATTGGCAGCTCCTACCATGGCTTCTCCCAGTCGTTCCCTGCGCCAATGAGTTCTTCCGAAAGAATCCGCTATCTATTTTATCACGCTGGAAAATCTTTGACAACCTCCGGCGCAGCCTTGCGCCTTCGGCATTGTGCATTCTATTTCTCCTCGGCTGGACAGTATTGTCATCTACCTTGTTCTGTACCTTATCGCTCGTCGGTATCTTGTTGATTCCTTCTTTGATTACCTCCCTCATGAGCCTCCTAAAAAATCCCGGAGATGCACTTATTAGCCAACACTTTTCTGAAGCAGCCCGTTCCACTGCCAGATGCATTATCCAAACATTATTTACGCTTGTCTGCCTACTTCATGAGGCATTTTTCAGCAGTACTGCGATTCTGCACACAATGTGGCGAATGTTGATTTCTGGCAAGGGTCTTCTAGAATGGAACCCCTCTGGAGACGCTGATCTATCAAGCCGGACAGGCCTATTAGGATACTGCCTGCGCATGTGGATTGCACCGATCATTGCATTGTCCATAGCAGTTTATCTCGTTTATGCACGCCCTTCAGCCTTCTATGTAGCCCTTCCTGTCTTAAGCCTCTGGTTTGTCTCTCCCTTCATCGCCTGGTGGATCAGTAAGCCTATCAGTCCCCAAAAATCAAGCCTGACAGAGAATCAAATGTTTTTTTTGAGAAAACTTGCCAGGAGGACTTGGTTCTTTTTTGAGAAATTCGTTGGCCCTGACGATAATTGGCTACCTCCCGATAATTATCAGGAAGAGCCTCTTGCAGTGGTTGCTCACCGCACGTCACCTACCAATATGGGGTTTGCGCTCCTTTCCAATCTATCTGCCTGTGACTTTGCCTATATTTCCGTTGGAAACTTTATGGATCGCACGGCAAATGCCCTTCGAACAATGGATTCTCTAGAGAAGTACCGCGGCCACTTCTTCAACTGGTACGACACGCAATCCCTTAAACCTTTACTCCCTAGGTATGTTTCATCAGTAGATAGCGGAAACCTGGTTGCAAGCCTTCTGACATTACGGGCAGGATTGATGGCTCTCCCTGACGAAAAGTTACTGGGAAGAAGACTATTTGATGGTCTTGCTGACACTGCTATGATTCTTATTGATGTTTCGGGAAAACCTATACCTGCTGTTATAGATCAATTAAGAAGGGATTTTGAGTCAATTATATCTTCTCCAACAGATGGAACATTTTGGACTATGAGACAATGCCTTGAGCGGCTTTTAATGTCCGTAAGAGATGTTGTCCGCAGCTTTGAAGCTACCCCTGATAGTGATTCAGCGTGGTGGGCAAGTTCCCTTGCGGAACAATGCCGAACTGCTATTGATGATCTTATAATGTTTGCTCCTTGGACTGAACTATTGCCTCTGGAACAGACCCTTGATAATCTTCCCTATCTCAAAGATATCCTTACATTACGCCAATTAGCTAATATAGATGATAATATTATACCGCTTATTAAGGAAAGGCAACTTTCGTGCGTAACACCAAGGGAGAAACAACAGCTTGATAAGCTTAAAGGGCTCATCATTAAATCAAGTCTCTGTGCGAGGGAAAGAATTGCTTTTATCAATGACCTTGCTCTCCAATCCTCGGTACTTGCCCAAAATACGGAATATGCTTTCCTATATGACAAGACACGTCATCTTCTATCGATAGGATACAATATCACCGAAGATCGAAGAGATGCGAGTTATTACGACTTACTGGCTTCGGAAGCTAGACTTAGCAGTTTCGTTGCCATTGCACAAGGGCAAGTACCTCAGGAAAGCTGGTTTGCTTTGGGGCGTACTCTCACCATTGCTGATGGAGAACCTATTCTACTTTCATGGAGCGGATCCATGTTTGAATACCTAATGCCTCTCTTAGTGATGCCGACTTATGAACAGACTCTACTCGATCAAACCTGCAAATCAGCTGTGAAAAGGCAAATTGACTATGGAAAAAAGCGAGGAGTGCCATGGGGAATTTCAGAGTCGTGCTACAACATGACCGACAGTCATCTCAATTATCAGTATAAGGCCTTTGGCGTACCTAGTCTTGGCCTCAAAAGAGGACTATCCGGGGATCTGGTAATCGCACCCTATGCTTCGGCATTAGCGCTCTTAGTAATGCCTGAAGAAGCATGCCAAAATCTTGAGGTTTTAGCTTCTCATGGTTTTCAAGGTAAGTACGGTTTTTATGATGCAATTGACTACACACCAGCTCACCTTCCCCGCGGCCAATCTAACGCTGTTGTTCGAACTTTTATGGCCCACCACCAGGGTATGAGTCTTATCTCCATAGCTTATCTTCTGCTCAACGGACAAATGCAGAAACGGTTCGAGTCAGACCCCATGTTTCAGGCTACCATATTGCTTCTTCAGGAGAGGATTCCAAAAGCTACAGCCTTTTACTCACAAACAACAGGCCTCTCTGAAATACATTCAGCCTCATACCCTTTAGAAGAAAAGCCGATACGTGTCTATACGACCCCTGATACAATTGTACCGGAGGTTCAGCTTCTTTCCAATGGAAGATATCATGTTATGATCACCAACGCAGGTGGCGGTTATAGTCGATGGAAAGACTTAGCAGTTACACGCTGGCGTGAAGACAGCACCTGTGACAATTGGGGGTCATTCTGCTATATACGTGACGTAGCAAGCGGTGTTTTTTGGTCAACAGCCTATCAGCCGGTACTCAAGGTATCCAAACATTACGAGGCAATATTTTCTGAAGGTCGGGCAGAGTTCCGTCGTAGGGACGAGGAGATCGAGACTCACACGGAGATCGCTGTTTCACCCGAGGATGATATTGAGGTGCGACGTATAACCATTACCAACAAATTGAAAATCCGCAGAACAATCGAGGTTACCAGCTACGCAGAAATAGTCCTTACATCTCCAAATGCTGACTCGATTCATCCTGCTTTCAGCAATCTCTTCATTCAAACCGAGATCATAAGTCTCCATGGTGCGATCATTGCAACCCGTCGACCTCGTTCCGTTAAAGAGCAGAGACCATGCATGTTTCACGCAATGTCAGTACATGGCGCGGACAAAGGTGATATGTCTTATGAGACTGACCGAATGAGGTTTATCGGACGAGGGAATAGTTTAAATGCCCCTGAAGCAATGAATAGTCTATCGCCCCTCTCCAACAGCGAAGGATCAGTACTTGATCCTATCGTGGCCATCCGTTGTCGGATAACAATAGATGCGGAAACATCGGCAACCGTCAATATCGTTACAGGCATAGGTGAAACTCGCGATGTATGTATGAGTCTTGCTGAAAAATACCGTGACAGGTATCTTGCTGATCGTGTTTTTGATCTGGCTTGGACTCATAGTCAGGTACTCTTGAGACAAATCAACGCAACAGAAGGCGATGCACAACTCTATGGGCGACTTGCATCCTTTGTTATCTACGCCAATTCATCTCTTCGCTCAAGTTCTAGCCTTCTCATAAAAAATATAAGCGGTCAATCAATCTTGTGGCGTTACTCCATCTCTGGAGATCTACCCATCGTACTCCTTAGGATTGAAGATCAGGCGAATATCACGCTATGGCGACAGCTCATCCAGTCCCACGCATACTGGCGTCTTAAAGGACTATCAGTTGACCTGGTGATCTGCAATGAAGATCATGCCGGTTACCGACAGGTTCTGCTTGACCAGATTATGGGGATCATTGGCGCCGGAAGTGATATCAATCTTACGGATCGACCCGGCGGTATTTTTGTGAGAAACGCAGACCAGATATCTGATGAAGACCGAGTCATCTTCCAAACGGTAGCCCGCGTAATTATCAGCGATAAACATGGAACGCTTGCAGAACAAATGAATCGCCGCGGACGCGCACAGCCAATAATCCCTGCCCTTGTATCCACCCGGACTCACCGCTCCCTTTCAGCAACTGTATCGGCAATGCCCCGTGAAGATTTGATGTTCTTCAACGGAACTGGGGGATTTACCCCTGACGGTCGTGAGTACGTTATTTCAAGCGGTTCTGGGCAAATGACACCGATGCCATGGGTCAATGTGCTTGCTAACCCCCGCTTCGGAACGATCGTATCAGAAAACGGATCTGCTTATACTTGGAGCGAAAACGCTCATGAATTTCGACTTACCCCCTGGCACAACGATCCAGTAAGTGATTCCGGCGGAGAGGCTTTTTACCTTCGCGATGAAGAACGCGGCCATTTTTGGTCACCCATGCCACATCCCACGAGGGGTGACACACCTTACGCTACCCGGCACGGATTTGGCTACACCGTGTTCGAACATACGGAACGTGGTGTCAGCTCCGATGTATGGGTGTATGTGGACATCGAAGCACCTGTCAAGTTCACAGTGCTTAAAGTACGCAATATTTCCGGTCGTTCGAGGCGGCTTTCTGTGATCGGATACGCGGAGTGGGTACTGGGGGATATTCGACCAAATACCGTGATGCACGTTATAACCGAGATTGACCCTCAAAGCGGCGCTATATTAGCTCATAATCGCTACAATGCTGAATTCGGAAACCATGTCGCTTTCTTTAACGTGGATCATTCCACTAGGACGGTAAGCGCTGACCGAACTGAATTCCTTGGCCGCAATGGCACGATAGCCAACCCCGCCGCCATGACCAAGTCACGCCTTTCCGGCAGAGTAGGCGCTGCGTTGGATCCCTGTGCAGTTATTCAAGTGGCCTTTGATCTCTATGACGGAGAAGAGCGGGAGATTGTTTTTACTCTTGGTTCCGGACGAAATATTGATGAAACCAAATCTCTAGCACGACGTTTCCGTTACTCCGCTGAGGCACGAAAGGCGCTTGAAGCAGTATGGGGCTACTGGAGTCACACACTTGGCGCCGTCCATGTGGAAACACCCGACGCATCTGTCAACTTCCTTGCTAATGGTTGGCTCTTGTATCAGACGATAGCCTGCCGCCTTTGGGGACGGAGCGGCTACTATCAATCAGGGGGTGCCTTCGGATTCCGCGACCAATTACAAGACATAATGAGTCTCATCCACGCTGAAAAGCCCCTCGTTAGGGAGCACCTGATCCTCTGTGCAAGCCACCAGTTTTCCGAAGGAGATGTCCAGCATTGGTGGCACCCTCCAACAGGGAGAGGAGTTAGGACACTCTGTTCAGATGACTTACTATGGCTTCCTCTGGCAACGTGCCGCTATGTAAAGAGTACCGGTGATACTGGAGTACTGGACGAATTGATTTACTTCATCAATGGACGACCTCTCAATCCCAAAGAAGAATCCTACTATGATCTTCCCGTTCGTTCTGAAAAATCAGCCAGCCTGTATGATCATTGCGTACGAGCTATCCTGAGAGGACTCCGATTTGGCGAACATGGATTGCCTCTCATCGGCTCCGGTGACTGGAATGACGGAATGAATATGGTAGGTCATGAAGGCAAAGGTGAGAGTGTATGGTTAGCTTTCTTCATGTGTGATGTACTCACCAGATTCTCAGAAATCGCCCAGATCCATGGCGACTTGAACTTTAGCAAAAAATGCGATGGCGAAGTTGACAAACTACGCCAAAATATCGAAAAACACGCATGGGACGGCGAATGGTACCTCCGGGCTTACTTCGATGATGGTACCCCGCTCGGCTCTTCAGAAAGCCTTGAATGCCAAATTGACTCAATAGCACAAAGCTGGTCAGTTCTTTCGGGCGTGGGTGACGGTGAGCATTCGCGGAAAGCAATGGAAGCAGTTGACAAGCATCTGGTTCGACGTGGCGACGCCCTAATACAGCTTTTTAACCCACCTTTTGATAAATCCAACTTAAATCCGGGTTACATAAAAGGCTATGTGCCTGGTGTAAGGGAAAATGGCGGACAGTATACCCACGGTGCGGTCTGGACCGCTATGGCTTTTGCGGCATTAGGTGACAGTCGGAGAGCTTGGGAACTCCTCGCAATGCTCAACCCATTGAACCACGGTAACTCAGCGGAGAAAATCGAAAAATACAAAGTCGAGCCATACGTCATTGCGGCAGACGTCTATGCAGTCCCTCCACATACAGGCCGAGGCGGGTGGACATGGTACACGGGATCAGCTTCATGGATGTACCGTCTTATAGTGGAATCTCTTTTAGGTCTTAGCATAGAAACTGATAAATTGTATTTCAAACCCTGCATACCTTCTGAATGGGATGGTTTCACCGTGCACTACCGCTTTCGTGAAACTATATATCACATAAGGGTTAGGCAAAAAAATGCAGATGAAAAAGAAAAACCGACTATTACAGTGGACGGATTACTTCAACAGGGGAAAGCTATAGCACTTGTTGATGATGGTCAAGAACATTCAGTAGAAGTGGTGGTGTAGATTAAATATTCTATGGATGAATATTTAAAGTGAAGATATCATGTTGAAATTATATATCTCATAAAAAATCCTTGTCTGACAAAATAGGAGTGTTTTTAGATTTACTTTGCCAAGTAATAGAAGGATTTAGCTTATTATTAATCAATATTGTCGAATCATTTAGAAAAAGGTGTACTATGGAAAATATAGAAGATAAACCCAGTGATTCAAGCGAATATGCTGAGAGCATCATTAACACAGTGCGTGATCCCTTAATCGTTTTGGATCATGATTTAAAGGTGCTCTCCGTAAGTCGCTCCTTCTATGAAGTCTTTAAGGTAAAAGCTGAAGATACTTTGGGACAGCTTATTTATGACCTGGGAAATAAACAGTGGAATATTCCAAAACTTAGAGAATTACTGGAAAATATACTTCCACAAAAGGCAACTTTTAATAACTATGAGGTTGAACACGATTTTTCTACCATTGGCAGGCGTATAATGCTTTTGAACGCCAGGCAAGTTCGAAGAGTTTTGGGAAAAGAGCGGATCATCCTTCTATCCATCGAGGACATTACCGAGCGTTGGGAGTCTGAGGAAAAGATCAAAGTATCACTTCGGGAGAAGGAAATGCTTCTCAAAGAGATTCACCACAGGGTTAAAAACAACCTGCAGATCATCTCCAGCCTCCTCAAACTGCAGTCCAGATACATCGAAGATGAAAATACGAAAAGAATTTTGAGTGAATGCCAAGAACGTATCACTGCAATGGCTTCCGTTCATTCAATGTTGTATAAATCTCAGAACTTTGCAGAGATAAACTTTGGGGAATATGTTCGCGATACAGCATATCAATTGTTCCGGTCATACAAGACAAGCATCGAGAGCATTTCTTTAGTTATCCATGCGGGAAATATCATGCTTCCCATTGACTCTGCCATACCCTGTGGTCTGATCATCAATGAACTTGCCACCAACGCCTTGAAATATGCCTTTACTGGAGTCAAGAAGGGGGAGATCAAAATAGAGATGAATCGAACGGAAAATGGATTAAAACTAATTTTTGAGGACAATGGAATTGGTTTTCCAAAAGATGTGGATTTTGGCAGCACTGAAACGTTTGGGTTAAAACTGGTTCATATGCTCGTTAAACAACTTGATGGCAGTATTGAACAATTTATAAACAGCGGGACAAAATATGTAATCATTCTTAAACCAGAAAAACTTCAGGAGATATAGTATGCCGAACTATAAAATAATGATTGTAGAGGACGAAGAAATAGTAGCTGCAGACATACAAATGAGTGTTGAAAAAATGGGATATTCTGTCTGCGCCACGGCATCGTCAGGAATAGAAGCGATCAAAAAAGCGAATTTAACCCGACCTGATCTTATACTAATGGACATAGTCTTGAAAGGAGTCATGGACGGCATAGAGGCAGCCACAGAAATCAAAACACTTTATAAAATACCTGTCGTTTACCTTACGGCGTTTGGTGAAGATAGCATACTGAAGCGGGCAAAAATAGCAGAACCCTATGGATATATTCTAAAACCATTTAGAGATAAAGATTTACAAATAGTTATTGAGATATCTATTTACAAGAAACAGGCAGAAGCTAGAATAAAAAAGATAGAAAACTGGTTGGCTACAATTCTAAAAAGCATCGGAGATGCAGTTATTGCATCTGACAAGGAGAGAAGGATAACATTTATGAATTCTGTTGCTGAAAAGTTAACAGGATGGAACAAGGAAGATGCACTTGGAAAAAAGCTTACTGAAGTTCTCAACATAAAGGATCAAAATTTGGATGATCTGGAAAAATATTTAGTAGAAAAGGTAATTACTGAAGGACTGATAATCAATCTAATAGAAGATCGCCTGCTTATTGCCAAAGATGGAACAGAGCTTTCTATTTCAGACAGTATTGCACCTATCAAGTATGACAATGATGAAACTACAGGGAGTGTTATTGTTTTCCGTGACATCACAGATCACAAGAGCGCAAAGGAAGCTTTAATTGAAAGCGAGGAGCGATATAGAACTGTGTTTAACAGCGCTGGTGATGCGATTTTAATTCATGGCGAAGAAGCTTTGCAGATGCTGGCAGTCAACACTATGGCATGCAATAGACTTGGCTACACACATGCAGAGCTGATGTCTATGAAAATCAGCCAGATTGATTCACCTGATGAAGCTCAACATATACCAGAACGGGTCCAACGTCTGATGAAGCTGGGGCATATTATCTTTGAAACCGTTCATATGAGGAAAGATGGTTCCCTAATCCCGACTGAAGTTAGTGTGAGGAGGATCACCTGGGGTGGTCAGACTTCAATGATTAGCATTTGTCGCGATATCACAGATCGAAAGATAGCAGAGTCTGAACACCTGGAGCTTGAACACCAATATCGTCATGCTCAAAAAATGGAGGCTATTGGAAGACTAGCAGGAGGCGTTGCCCATGACTTCAACAACATGCTTGGCATCATAATGGGGTATGCAGAGTTGACCTTAATGAAACTCAATCCTTCCGACCCTCTTTATGACGACATCAATGAAATTTTAAATGCTGCTAAACGCTCTTCCGAACTAACTAGACAGCTTTTAGCTTTCTCCCGTAATCAGAAAACAGCTCCGCAGGTAATTAATTTAAACGATCGAATAAGCCAGAGCGAAAAAATGCTTCGCAGGCTGATTGGAGAGGATATTGAGTTCAAATTTATCCAGGGTACTGATCTCTGTACAGTGGAAATAGACCCCTCTCAGATTGATCAGATTTTAGCCAACTTAGCTGTTAATAGCCGAGACGCCATAGTAGGGGTTGGGAGCATAGTCATCGAGACCAGCAACGCGGTTTTAGATCAGGCATTCTGCAACAAGCATCCAGGAATCACGACAGGGGTATATGTGCTAATATCCTTTAAAGACAGCGGGTTTGGTATGAACAATACAACTATGGAACGAATCTTTGAACCCTTCTTTTCTACAAAGGGTGATCGAGGAACTGGATTAGGATTATCAACGGTTTATGGCATCATCACTCAGAACAAAGGTTTCGTAGATGTCTATAGTGAAGAGGGGAAGGGAACAACTTTTAAAATATATATTCCCAGATGTGACAAGAATCCTGAAGTTACGCAGGAGATTATTATAGATAAGTCTCTCAAAGGAACAGAGACAATCCTTGTAGTGGAAGACGAGGAATCAATATTGAGGTTTTGCAAGCGGGTACTAGAGGAGTATAGCTATAAGGTCATAACTGCTACAAACCCTGGTGAAGCAATTGTCTTGACAGAAAAGCACAAAGGAAAAATTCACGTAATAATTACTGACGTAATAATGCCTTACATGAATGGTAAGGAACTTAGTGAGCGAATTAAATTGCTGATGCCTGGTATCGAGGTAATTTTCATGTCAGGCTACACAGCAGATATCATAGACCATCTTAGTGTATTGGACGAAAATCAGAGATTTATTCACAAACCATTTTTACCCGAAAATTTGCTCAGGATTGTAAGAAAAGTTCTTGATCTATAATATAATAAATGGAGTAAATAGGTGGAACATTTTAACCCAATTATTCTTGAAACTTTTAAGCATGTTAATTTTAATATATAATACAAATTTATAATAAATTGTTGGGATTTAATAATTTAAAAAACTAAAGGA
>PDZT01000296.1 GCA_002753105.1 Deltaproteobacteria bacterium YD0425bin50
CAATTTTCTTTGCTTTTTTTTTTTGTTTTATTCAACTACATCACTGTTGATGAAATGATTAACCGTCGCATGTCTTTAGGCGGCACTGCACTGGATCGCGTGCAGATGGCCATTCAACATGCAGAATCGATTTTGGTGACAGAAAAATCATGAAGCATCTCTATGTAATGCAAAATAGCATTCTTGATTACGAATGGGGTTCATACACGTTTATACCAGAATTACTCGGCTTGGATTCACCAAGTTTACGTCCTCAGGCCGAACTATGGATGGGGGCGCATCCAAAAGCCCCATCAATGATCTGTATTGACGGAACATGGACCCCATTAAATAGTGTCTTAAAATCGAAGTCAGAATTCTTTTTAGGAAAAAATGCTGTTCAGACTTATGGTCTGGAAATTCCTTATTTAGTTAAGGTACTTTCTGCACGAAAAGCCTTATCCATTCAGGCGCATCCGAATAAGCAGTTTGCTGAACAGGGATTTTTGAAGGAAAATCTGGCTCAAATCCCATTCAATGACCCTAAGCGAAATTATCGTGACCCAAATCATAAACCAGAGTGTATTTGTGCGTTAACTGATTTTTACGCATTATGTGGATTTCGAAAAATCGAAACCATCAATAACTTGATATCAGAATTACATATTGCTGAATTCGTTCCGATTCTTGAACTACTCCATCATCAAAACCGCGCTTTGGGTTTATGTCATTTTTTTCGAGCCATTAATCAGATTAGCGGAAGCAACCGAAAACAACTTATCTCCAAGGCCATCAAATCGGCAAAGTCATTGGTACACAAGGATCCATGTTATTCATGGATCCTTCGCTTATACGAAGACTACCCAGACGACATGGGAATATTAGCGCCGTTGTATCTCAATTGGATACATCTTCAACCAACACAAGCTCTTTTTCTTGAATCTGGAGTGGTACATGCCTATTTAGAAGGTTCTGGTATTGAAATCATGGCCAATTCGGATAATGTCTTACGCTGCGGAATAACCGAAAAAAACAAGGATATTGATGAATTATCCCGTATTGTCGATTTTCAGGAAAAAGAGATTGACCTTTTCAATGTACCATTGCATAATAAAAACGAATATACTTATCCGGTTAAAGCGCAAGAATTTGTTCTTTCTGTAATCAATTTAGATGGCAATATTACTGTAGAACGTCCAATGCAACGAAGTCTTGACATCATTCTTTGCACTGAAGGGAACGCATCTATCTCTTTAGTGGATATCGATGAATCGTTGGACGTACATCAAGGGATATCCATTCTGATACCGTTTGCAGTGAACAGCTATTCGATATACGGAAAGGCTACATTATACAAAGTATCAGTAGGGTCAATGTAAAATAGTATCAACTGATCAAAAAAATAAAAGGCCTTGATCTTCGTTTCGGCCACTGTGTAGGGGCAGGCCCCTGTGCCTGACCAGATCAAGGGCAACCACAGGGGGTTGCCACCATATGCATCAAGCTAAGGAGATAGGCTTATTTATTAGCTCCGTTAGGAGCGATCTGTTTGTAGCCTATGGAATCTACCTAAATTAAGCTCCGTAGGAGTGACTGTAAATTAAACAGGACGCTCCGATGGAGCTTGATATAGGGATGAACATACATTGCTACAAACAGGTCGTCCTACGGGACTTTCTTAGCTTGATGCATATGGGGTTGCCCCTACACCATAAACCATGTCTGGCCGAAACGATAATCAAGGCCGATAAGAAGGGTTAAATTTGATTAAACAAATTGGGAGCAGAACATGCAAAAATCAATACTGAATCGCTTGGAAATTTACAAAGGAGATATTACAACACTTCAAGTGGATGCCATAGTCAATGCCGCGAATACCTCTTTATTAGGTGGCGGTGGAGTTGATGGCGCAATTCATAGGGCTGCAGGGTCTGAATTATTAGAAGAATGCCGTACAATTGGCGGATGTCCAACAGGAGAAGCACGAATTACCAAAGGATATAATTTACCATCAAGATATGTCATCCATACTGTTGGGCCTGTGTATCATTCAAGTAAAAATCCTGCTCAGCTTCTTGCTTCCTGTTACACAAACAGCTTATCGCTTGCCCATACTTATGGAATAAAAACAATTGCTTTTCCTGCAATTAGTTGTGGTGTTTATGGCTATCCAATTAAAGATGCCTGCACCATTGCGATTCAAACATCTATCCAATTTTTAACAGACCGTGATGACATAGAAAAGGTTATGTTTGTGTTGTTTTCTGAAGCGGATATGACTGTTTATAAACGCTATATGGATGCATTAAGGATCACGGATTAAACGATAGCACGTTGTTGTATTATTCAGAAACCAAAAAAATCATAGGTGTACTCATGATCGGTTCTTTACAAAAAAGCAGACTAGGTATTTCAGCGAAAACATCATTTGTTAGCGGAGTCATTGTTTTTATTTTACTCGCACTAGCAACTCTGGTTTTAATTAAATTTCAATACCATTTAATTTCTTTCATTATTGGTGAACATGAAACTATAATAAATAATGCTTTGGATAATCAAGTGTTAAGCCAAAAGGAAAAACTTCATGAAAGATTTCAGGTTATTGGCGAAATTACTTCAGGAGTTGTATCTTCTTTTATTTTCAATATTGATGCAGAAGGGTGTCAAACAGTTTTAAAATCTTATATGAAATTAGAAGAAATTGTTGCTATTATTGTTATTGATGAACAAAAACAACCTTTTTCTGCTGCTTGGAAAGAAAAAAATAAAGTGAATACGGGATCGTCTATTGAAAATAAACGTCTGCTTTTAAATATGCTGCATAAAATGTTTGATGTAAAAAATGATCAAACGAAAATTGGTTCAATTGAAATCTATTATACTGATAACACATTAAACGAGGAACTTAAACAAAGCAAAGAAGATGCAAACGCTCAAAAAGAAGAGTTTAAATCAAATATTGAATCACAGGTAAATACAGCTTCTTTTTATCAAATTATTGGAGTTCTTATAGTCATATTCGTTTTAGCGATTGCCATTTCCCTGTGTATGAGAACTGTTGCTATTAGACCATTAAACAAAGTTATTTCTGGATTAAAAGACATAGCTCAGGGTGATGGCGACTTAACGCGAAGACTTGACATTAAAACCAAAGATGAAATCGGAGAATTAGCGTATTTTTTTGACATGTTTGTTGAAAAACTCCAACATATGATTCTTGAAGTTGCGAATGATTCAGAACAACTGAAACAAGCCTCAAAATCGCTTTCTCAATTATCAGAAATTTTAAAAACCAGTTCCAATCAGGTGAATCATAGTTCTAATTCTGTATCGACTGCTGCTGAAGAAATGAGTAACTCCATGCGATCCATTGCCGCCGCAATTGAACAGACATCAACAACATTAGAACTTGTCGTTAAATCAACAGATAATATGACATCCCGAATTAAAGAGATTAGCAAGAGTTCACAAAAAGCAAGTTCAATTACTACAGATGCCGTACAAAAAGCTGAAGAAACCATGCGTAAGGTAGAGGAACTTGGAAATGCTGCCCAGCAAATCAATAAAGTAACTGAAACCATTACTGAAATATCTGAACAGACAAATTTACTCGCACTGAATGCTAGCATTGAAGCTGCCCGTGCAGGTGATGCTGGAAGAGGTTTTGCTGTAGTTGCAAATGAAATCAAAGAACTTGCAAGTCAAACGGCTAAAGCCACACGGGGGATTCGAACCAACATTGAAGGCATCCGGGATTCTATTTCCAAAACCGTTGCTGAAATTGTTGAGGTATCCAAAGTCATCAACACGGTTAATGACATCGTTACGATCATCACCCAATCGGTTCAGGATCAAATGGCCATTACTGATGAAATTGCTTCAAATCTCACAGAAGGTTCAAAAGGAATTCACGAAGGAAATCGGAATGTCGCTCAATGTTCTAGCGTTTCTAGTGAAATTGCAGGTGATATTAGTAAAGTCAACGCCAGTGCCAATGAACTTGATATCAATAGTTCTCAGGTCAACCAAAATGCAGAAGAACTGCTTGAACTAGCAACTCATTTGTCAAAACTGGTTTCAAGATTTAAGATATAGTTATGGATTTTCAGATTTTCGATTTTCGATTTGCAATTTCTGAAAATTCGATCGTTACACATTTTTTTGAAATGCTATAGATGGGTAGAAGGCCATTATCCCTAAAAAATCCATACGTTTTGTTGATTCTGTTTGTCATATCCATTTTTGTCGGCGTTTTTTTGGGTGGCATTATTGCATTATTTTATGATTTACCTGAAATTCGTGAGTTAGAAAATTTTGAGCCTAGTGCTGTTAGCTCAGTTTTTTCAAGAAATCATATCCTGCTCGCTGAATTTTTTATTCAAAAACGAACCCCTATCAAATTGAGCGATATGCCTGATCACTTAATTCAGGCAGTGCTTGTAACAGAAGACCGGCAATTTTATTCCCATAGCGGCATTAATATCAAAGCTATCATTCGGGCGCTGATTAAAGATATACTTGCAGGTGCATTTGTTGAAGGCGCAAGTACGCTTACTCAGCAATTAGCCAAAACCCTGTTTCTAACACCAGAAAAAAATATCCGTAGGAAAATAAAAGAAGCAATTCTCGCATTTCAACTTGAACGCCGATATACGAAATCTGAACTATTAGAGTTTTATCTGAATCAGATTTATCTTGGAAGCGGCGCATATGGCGTTGCTTCTGCTGCAAAAATATATTTTAATAAATCTGTACAGCAGCTCACTCTTGCTGAATGTGCACTTATTGCAGGATTACCTAAATCACCCGCAACCTATTCTCCTCTTATTAATATTGAAAAATCAGTTAAACGAAGAAATAGTGTATTAAAACAAATGGAGATCACTGGAATTATTGATCAAAAAAACTATGAACTGGCCATTAATGAAACGGTCAGTTTACCCAAAGACGAAGAAACCAATCTGCAAGCTCCTTATTTTGTTGATTTTATTAAAAAAGATATTGAAGAACAGATTGGAACTGCACGATTGTATAAAGGAGGGGTCAACATTATGACCAGTCTTGATGATATATTACAAAAAAGAGCTGAAGAAGCAGTTTTTCAGGGAATGAACGCCATGCGATTACGGATGGACGCGCACCATATTCAACACGCAACACTTCAGTGCGAGTAAA
>PDZT01000297.1 GCA_002753105.1 Deltaproteobacteria bacterium YD0425bin50
CAATGGGATTCTTACATGAAGGTCATTTGGCTTTATTAGACAAGGGAAAACATATTGCGGATCACCTAGTATTAAGTATCTTTGTTAATCCCACTCAGTTTTCCCAAACTGAAGACTATACAATTTATCCAAAAAATTTAGAAAAAGACCTGTCATTAGCTGAACAATACGGTGTAGATACGGTATTTACGCCAGACAAAGAAACAATGTATCCTTCTAATTATCAATCCTATGTCTATTTAGAACACCTTCCAAATTTCCTTTGCGGTCGTTCAAGGCCGACCCATTTTAAAGGCGTTACGACAATCGTAACCAAACTGTTTAATATTGTAAAACCGCATTATGCAATATTTGGAGAAAAAGATTATCAACAACTGGCGATTATTAGGCACATGGTAAGAGACTTAAATATGGATATTCAGGTTATTGGACTGCCCATTGTAAGAGAAGCCGATGGATTAGCAATGAGTTCAAGAAATTCCTACTTAAATCCTGAACAGAGAAAGATTGCTTGTTGTTTATATCAATGTATAACACTTGCAAAAAAAATGGTCGCCTCCGGAGAAAAAAATGCATCGACTATTATTGAAACCGCATCAAATCATATCCGCTCTTATATTGAAACCCGAATCGATTATCTGAATATTAGCAATACAGAAACCCTTGAAGATATTAAAATTATAGATCAGCCCGCCTTATTTGCTTTAGCTGTATATGTAGGTAAAACCCGATTGATTGACAATACCATTTTAAACCCCTTATAATAATTGTTTGAACACGGATTATTTCCATGTATTAAAAATTCTAATAAAACTTACATAAAGGAATCAATAGATATTATTTAATCTATTTCGTTACTTTTTAAGGAGACCACATAATGAATAAAGAAACATATTTTTTTACATCTGAATCTGTAACCGAGGGGCATCCAGATAAAATCGCTGATGCGATATCTGATTCGGTTTTAGATGCTATTATGGAGCAAGACCAAAAATGTCACGTTGCATGTGAAACGTTAGTTACCACAGGACTCGCTTTTGTATCTGGTGAAATCACAACAGAATGCTATGTAGATATTCCAAAAATTGTCAGAAATACCATTCAGGAAATCGGCTATAATTCTTCACGGATGGGATTTGATTGGCAAACCTGTTCTGTTGTTACAAGTATTGGTCAGCAATCACCAGACATTGCACAGGGTGTAAATGAAGGTCAAGGTTTATTTCAAGAACAAGGTGCTGGAGATCAGGGGTTGATGTTCGGATTTGCTTGTGATGAAACTCCAGAGCTCATGCCCATGCCTATCATGTTTGCTCATAAACTCACGCGAAGACTGGCACAAGTTCGAAAAAACGGATCTATCGATTTTATTCGGCCTGATGGAAAATCTCAAGTTACCATTGAATATGAAAATGGTAATCCAAAACGAGTTGATACTGTTGTTATTTCAACTCAACATAAACCCGATGTCACCCATGCTGAAATAAAAGAGGCGGTCATTGAAGAAGTCATAAAAAAAGTGATTCCAAAAGAAATGACTGATGGCGATACCCGATTTTTTATTAATCCGACAGGTCGTTTTGTTGTTGGCGGGCCGATGGGTGATTGTGGATTAACGGGTCGTAAAATCATTGTTGATACTTACGGTGGTCAAGGGAGACATGGTGGTGGGTGTTTTTCTGGTAAAGACCCTAGTAAAGTTGACCGAAGCGCCGCTTATATGGGACGTTATGTCGCTAAAAATATTGTGGCTTCAGGTCTTGCAAAGAAATGCGAAATTCAGGTAGCGTATGCCATTGGCGTTGCCCAGCCTGTGTCAATTTTAGTGGATACAATGGGTACAGGAGTGATTCCTAATCAGCGTATTGCACAAATTATCAGAGAATGTTTTGATTTCAGACCTGCAGAAATTATTAGAAAACTTGATTTATTAAGGCCAATTTATCGTATTACTTCTTCCTATGGTCATTTTGGTCGAACTGAACCCACATTTACTTGGGAAAAAACGGATATGGTAAATATATTAAAAGAAAAAGCGGGTATTTAAAGGTAACTACTCAGCCATATCCCGGGTTAAAAACAGAAAACCTAACCGGTTTTCTGTTTTTCCCCGGAATGACGGTTCCATTTTTGTTCAATTTATTCAGTCCCCTATAGATATGCCCTACTTGCCTCTTGCCTCTTGACAAGCGTTTTGATTCTCGCCATAAGCATAATTTTTAGGCATAAAGTTTTTTGCTCTTAATCTTGCTCTAAAAAATGGACACTTATTTGTGATATGACATCAAAAATTGTCGTTATATTTGGTCCAACAGGAATTGGTAAAACAGCCTTCGCTATTCATCTTGCAAGGATATTCAATGGAGAAATAATCAGTGCAGATTCAATGCAAGTGTATAAATATATGGATATCGGAACTGCTAAACCAACTCAGGACGAACAACGTTTAATTCCACATCATTTGATTGATATCGTATCTCCTGACGAAGATTTTCAGGCAGCGCTATATGCAAAATTAGCTCATCAAAAAATCCATGAATTATTGAATCAACAAAAAATTCCCTTTGTTGTTGGCGGAACTGGTTTATATATTAAAGCATTGCTTCATGGATTATTTTCAATTGAACCGGTTAATCCAGAAATTATTCATCGGCTAAAAATGGTTAAAGAAACCTATGGCAACACATATCTTTATGAACAACTCTTACAAGTTGATCCTGAATCAGCAAAACGAATTCATTTTAATGATTATATCCGTATTATTCGGGCACTATCCGTATTTGAATCTCAAGGAATTCCAATTTCTGAATTGCAAAAAGCGCATGCATTTCAAGATACAAACTATCAAACGCTGAAAATGGGTTTATGTATGGATCGGGACATGCTTTATCAACGAATCAATGAACGGGTCAATAAAATGATAAACATGGGCTTGATTGATGAAGTAAAACGTCTTATAGAGCAGGGATATGATCCTAAATTCAAGTCCATGCAGTCTATCGGCTATCGTCATATCATCCAGTTTTTAAAAGGAGAACTGACTTGGGAGGATACTCTCAACACATTTATGCAGGATACAAGGCACTATGCTAAACGCCAGTTCACTTGGTTTAAAAAAGAAGCTGAGGTGCACTGGATGCAACCGGATTTAAACCATGCTCAACATCTAATTCATTTATTTTTACAAGGAAATTCATTGATAAATAAAAAATGAATGTGATACTTACTGAAGTACTCTGGCACAGAGTGAATACATTAATCATTTTTAAAAAGAATGGATTTTTTATGGTACAAAACAAAACCAAAATTGATATTATTCGTTTACTTTTCGTCGTGTTATGTTTTCTATCTATTTTTGGATGTTCCAAAAAAGTAATTGTTACTCCGCCTGTTATCCCAACGCCACCCGGACCTGATCAATTATTTAATCAAGCTGAAACAGCATTTCAAAAACAGGAATTTGGACTTGCATTACAACAGTATCAACATTTCGTTTCGTCTTACAAAGACAACGCTCGTGTACCTTACAGCCTGTATCAGATTGCTAAGATTCAGAATAGTATGGGCAAATATCAGGAGTCTCAATCTACACTAGAGCGAATTATTCGGGAGTATCCAAATCGGCTTGAATCAGAACAATCCATTCTTTTATTACTAAAAATGAATTTTTCTTTGAAAAAGTATGACGAAATGCTTGTAAAAGCAGCCTCTTTTTATGATACGGTACAATCCTCATCCACACGCACTCAAATTCAAATTCTCAAAGGGGATGCACATTTTGCATTAGGCAATTTCTTTGATGCGTTTGTATTATACCAACTGGCTTTTGAAAAAGCACTGAATCAAGATAAATCTCAAGTGATTAATACGATTCAAACTAACGCATCTCAACTGAATCCAGATCAATTAAAGCATCTTATTGAAAATCGAAATCCACAGTTACCCATTGCTTATTTGCAATTTGAACTGGCAAAGCAATGGATTGCCACCCATCAATATATGGATGCACAAAGCGTTTTATCAGCGCTTATAAACGAATATCCAAAACATGTTCTGATGGGTCAAGCCAAAGAAATGTTTTTAAAAATCCCAGCAGTTTCAGACTGTGATCGAAATACCATTGGCTGTTTACTCCCTTTAAATGGTAAGTACAAACATTTTGGTTCTAAAGCACTTCGAGCCATACAGTTAGCTTTATCTGATTACAGTACAGACCCCAATAAACCTAAAATAAAACTGATTATTCGTGATACAGGGGAAAACCCTGAAAAAATATCTCAATTCATTCAGGAATTTGATAAATTAGGAGTTGCGATTATTATTGGACCTTTATCCGGTGCTGAAGAAGCATTATCCCAAGCTCAGGAAAAAAAGATTCCGATTATTGCATTAAGCCAAAAAGCTGGACTGACAAACATTGGCGATTATGTATTTCGCCATTTTTTAACACCTCAAGCTCAAGTTAAAATAATTGTGAGCCATGCAGTTAAGAACCTTAATGCAAAAAGATTTGCCATTCTTTGTCCAGATGACGTTTATGGGAAAACATATGTGAATCTGTTTTGGAATGAAGTGTCGGCAAATGGAGGAAAAATTGTTGGTATTGAATCGTATCCAGCCGATCAAACAGATTTTTCGATTATGATCAAAAAACTCATCGGCTCACATTATGAAGTACCGCAGGATATCCAACAGGAAATCGACCCAAATTCCCAAACATATAAACCGGGTCAAGTTGATTTTGATGCGCTTTTTATTCCTGATGGGGCAAATAAAGTGGGTATGATCGCACCTCAATTAACCTATTATGATATTAATGGAGTACAATTATTAGGCACAAATCTTTGGCATTCGAATGATTTGATTCGTACAGCAAAACCTTATGTTCAAGGTGCTACACTTCCTGAAGGTTTTTTTGCGGAAAGTCTTCAACCAACTGTCAGTGAATTTGTAAAGCACTATTCTGAAATTTATGCTGAAAATCCACAATACATTGAAGCTGTAGCCTATGATACAACAAGGATAGTATTTCAACTATTAGATACAATTCCAGCATCATCTCGCTCAGCCATTAGAGATGGTCTGTTGCAATTTCATGGATATCAAGGGTTAACTGGATTTTCGTCGTTTGA
>PDZT01000298.1 GCA_002753105.1 Deltaproteobacteria bacterium YD0425bin50
GTTTCGCCGGTAGGACAGTTCGGTCAATGGTCATGCCGACGAAAGTCGGTATCCAGTTAAATAATAGTATTATATTATACAAATCTTGCCAATTAAAGTTTTTACTCTCTATAAGTTCTATTTTCCATTTCCGTTTCCATTCCTTTAATTGCTTCTCTCTCATAATAGCTGATTCCATAGTATCATGCATTTCATACCAAACTAACTGATGAACGCTATAGCGATTAGTAAATCCTTCTATCATATTGTTCTTGTGCTCCCATATCCTTTTTACAAGGTCTGAAGTTACACCAACATAAAGAGTGCCATTTTTCTGGCTTGCTAAAATATAAACCGCTGGTTGTTTATTCATAATTGTACAGCTTGTTTTGAAAAGTCAAACATAATAACATATCTATACTTTTGCACTTTTCACTTTTTGCCATTTCTGCGTAGGCTAAATGTCAGAACACTTGATTTTACTGGATTCCCGCTTACGCGGGAATGAGTGCGCATGGGAGGGCGATTAATCAGCATGGTGAAAGTCCGTGTCATGGAAAACCACAACCATGTAGCTGAAAGTAACTGCGTCGCAGTGATGCGGGGTGGAGAGCAACTGGAAGCAAAAAGGCAGTCCGTAGGATAACGAACCTGATTCGGCGTGGTGTTAGCGGCGAGCCTGCTCATACATGGCGAAGCCTGAAACTCATTTACCCCGTTGTCGTGGTGCCTGAAACGAGGGTAAAGCGACGTTTTGTATGGATGAAAAGGGAAGGGAATGTGGCTGAGGGACAAGGATTCGAACCTTGATTGGCGGAGCCAGAATCCGCAGTCCTGCCGTTAGACGATCCCTCAAAGATGAAAAAAATAAAAACGTATATTGCCTTATTCTCTTAAAATGTCAAGTACAAGTTTTTTCATTTTTTATTTTTCATACTGAAATAAAATATATATCTTAATGCGCTTGAGACCAGTCCTGACCGAACCCCACATTGACTTTAAGAGGCACTTTTAATTCCCATACATGTTCCATAATATCTATGACCATAGATGTTAATTTGTCTTTCTCGTCAGGGCATACTTCAAAAATCAGTTCATCATGAACCGAAAGCAGCATTGCAGACTTGAATTTTTCTTTGACAAGGGCTTCATAAATCCGAATCATAGCGATTTTTATCAAATCTGCCGCAGTACCTTGTATTGGTGTATTTACGGCAATACGTTCGGCTGCTGAACGAATATTCGCATTCCTACTGCGAACATCAGGAACAGCACGGATTCGACCCAGCAGTGTTTTGACATACAAATTTTCTTTTGCCTCCTGAATTGTCGTATCAATAAACCGTTTTACCCCTTGATATCGGGAAAAATAATGATCAATGTAAGTGTCAGCCATTTTACGGCTTATTCCTAATTCTTTTGAAAGACTAAATGCGCCCATGCCGTAAATTATTCCAAAATTGATGGTTTTGGCCTGACGTCTGAGTTCAGATGTAATGTTATCCATAGGCAGATGAAATATTTCCTGAGCTGTTCGGCTGTGAATATCCTGATTATGAATAAACGATTCAATAAGAATTGGATCATCAGAATAGTGAGCTAATAAACGCAATTCAATCTGAGAATAATCAGCAGACATCAGAGAATATCCATCTTGTGGAATAAAAGCGCTGCGAATCTGTTTGCCTTCTTCATCTTTAATGGGAATGTTTTGCAAATTGGGGTCTGAACTGCTCAATCGACCTGTTGCCGTAACAGTTTGATTGAATGATGTATGAATTCTTCCTGTTTTCGGATGAATTAAAGTGATCAATGCATCTGCATAGGTGGATTTTAATTTGGATAAGCCACGGTGCCGCAATATTAACTTGGGCAAATCATGATACTGTGCAAGAGTTTCAAGCACCTCCACATCAGTGGAATATCCTGTTTTTTTCTTAGTTTTTTTTTGTACAGGCAATTTGAGTGCTTCAAAAAGAATATGGCCGAGTTGTTGAGAAGATTGGATATTAAATGGTTCTCCAGCAACTGCATAAATCTGATTTTCCAAGCGCATTAGTTCATGTTCAAATGTTTGCGACAGGCTTGATAAACGATTTCGATCTACCCGAATTCCTTTGATTTCCATATATTTTAAAACAGAAATCAAAGGCAGTTCAACTGAGTTATATAAGGTTTCAAGGTCTTGTTTTTTGAGCAAGTCAGATAGAACATGGTATGATCTCAAGGTAATATCTGCATCTTCACAGGCATATTGTGTTGCTTTTTCAATCTCAACTTCACTAAATACAAGAGGATGTTTTTGGCCTTTTACTGTATCTTCAAATGAGATTTTTTGATAGTTCAGATAATCCAATGCAATTTGATCGAGATTATGTGCCCGCTTGGATGGATTCAGCAAATACGATGCAAGCATGGTATCAAAGATGACACCAGAAAGACGAATACCATACTTTTCAAAAATAATACTGTCATATTTTATGTTTTGTCCAATTTTAGCTATGGATGAATTTTCGAGAATCGGTTTGAGTTGAGTCAATACTTCTCTTTTATTTAACTGTTCTGGAGAGCCAATATAACAATGATCCAGCGGAATATAAAACGCTTCTTTGGGTTGAAAAGCAACTGAAATACCCACCAGCTCAGCTTCCAATGGATGTTCAGATGTGGTTTCTGTATCGATTGCAAAAACTTGAGATTGGTTGAGTCGTTCTATTAGTTTTACAAAATCCGCTTGGTTAAGAATCGCATGATACGCGTTTTCACTAGTATCCTGTTGAACTGTAGTTGCATGTTCTAACTGAAATTCTTTTTGTAATTGTCGAAATTCAAGTGTTTGAAACAACTTAATCAGCTTTGGATAGTCAGGTTCCTTCAGCTCAAATTGATGAATATCAAACTCAAATGGCAACGCTACATTCGTATTAATGGTTACCAGTTCTCTGCTTAACAAAGCCTGTGCCCGATATTCAATGAGCTTATCTTTTTGTTTTTGCGAAGTGATTTCATCGATCCGTTCATACAGCGTATTGATATTGTGAAACGTCTGAATCAGCTTCAAGGCAGTTTTTGGACCTATGCCGGGTACGCCCGGAATATTATCTGATGTATCTCCTGAAAGACCCATCATATCAATAAGTTGATCAGGCTTCAGACAAAATTCTTTATGAATATAGTCAATATCTATGATTTTATCCTTCATTGGGTCCCAAATGATACTTGTGGGAGTAACCAACTGCTGTAAATCCTTATCTCCTGATACCATAACCACTTCAATATCGGATTTATTTGCATGTACAGCAAGCGTACCGATTAAATCATCCGCTTCAACTCCTTGAATTTCAAGCATGGGAATCTGAAACACCTGTGTCATTTCTTTGATATAGGGAATCTGAACAACGAGTTCATCAGGCATTGGAGGTCGATTTGCCTTATACTTCGAGTATAATTCATGTCTGAACGTTGGCCCTTTCATGTCAAAAAGCACAACAATAAATTGAGGCGTTTTATCTTTAATAAGTTTTAAAAGCATCCGAGCATAACCAAAAATAGCATTTGTTGGCATGCCAGTTGAATTGCTTAAATGGGAAATCGCATGGAAAGCGCGGTAGATGTATGAACTCCCATCAACAAGAAACAAGGTATTTTGTGTTTTCATAGGGTTAGTTATTCTATAAGTATAGATTTAGAATCTGATTGCTGATATTTTCAGCGATTTTAAAGAGTTGGTTAGCTTCATCTTGAGTTGGAATACCGGATGGTAGTAATCCAAAATCAGCAGGATAACGAGCATCAATATAAACTTGGTCTATCAGATCTAATTCATTTTCATTAATATTGAGTTTCTGAACGATCTGATCGGGAACGAGAGTATATAATTTCTTTAAGTTATGGGTTCTAGGAATATGAATTAAATGTTCTTCTAATATAGATTTTAATAATTTCTCAACAGATTGTTGACTATGAAACATCACTATATTTGCAAGATATTCATTTTTTAAGAGTTCTTTGGCACCTTCTAAGTCTCTTTTTGCAAATTCAACCCATGAGCGAGTAGATTCTCTCATAACCATCTAACGCCCGTTTGAGTTATTTGTTTAATAAAAGAACTTCCTGTTTTAACGAGGTATTCCCATTCATCTTTTGTATAGACCAATAAATCAATAGGAATTTTTTTTCTTAAATCTATAAGCGCGTTTGAAATTTCCATTCTTCTATTGATTTTTTCAAAATAACTTTTTGCATACCCTTCTTCATCTAAAACTACAATCAGGTCGACATCACTGTCTTCATGTAATTTTTCATCTGCATAACTGCCATAAAGAATAATTTGCTTAAGTTTAAATCCTTGAAATAACTTTGACATAATTTGATTTTTTATGTTCAATTCAATCATCGCTTGGTTTACCAAATGAATAATTTATGAGGAAATGCAGGAATAATATTACTTTTTTTGATGATGCCATTAGGGGAAAATTGTTGTATATTTCCTTCTGAATCACATATCCAAAATTCTTTTGCTCCGTTAGCAAAATACAAGTCTCTTTTTTCATTCATTTCTTTTTCAGTATTTGAAGGAGACATGATTTCTATACATATTTCCGGGGATTCATTAAATGGTGTGTTCCCCTTGTTTTTTTCAAAAAATTCTTGTGAAGCCCAAGCAACATCAGCTACTTTTACGCCTTCAGTTGTCAGAACTGAACATTCAGATATGATGATGCCGCGTTCTGTTAGTCTGCTAATGATCGTTACTATTTTAGCCTGATATATCCCATGTTCATTTGTAGCAGGACTCATCAGAATATTTCCCCATTTGTCAGTTTGAATTTTAAATGGAATATCTTTTAAATAAAAATTATTGCATATGTCAGACCAGCTACTTTGTATTTGTTCTAACATTTCAGCACCTTGTTACCCTTATACTAATTCAGGATGTTCAGTAAAATATTCTAAACACACATCAACCACTGACGCATCATATTTCAATCCACGATTTTTTTGAATTTCTTCAAGCGCAATAGTGATTCCAAGCGCTGCACGGTATGGTCGATGTGAACTCATGGCTTCAATCACATCAATTACAGAAATAATTTTAGTTTCAGGAAGTATCTCATCTGCTTTAATTCCATTTGGATAACCTGATC
>PDZT01000299.1 GCA_002753105.1 Deltaproteobacteria bacterium YD0425bin50
GCCATTACATGTTAAAGATTCTAAGGTTAAAGCATCGGCTTTTGTTATTTTATCTTCAGGGTTTTTCTTTAAATGCTCTATGATACAAGCTCTTAAAGCCTGATCTGGTATAGCAAATTCGTCAACAGGTTGTGAATTTTCATTGTAAAGCTGTTGAATTTCGGATTCTGAAAGGGCGCGGTTGTAAATGCGGATGTTGTCAATTGTACCTTTAAAATACTGACTTGTAGAGGCGTTACCAGTACCAATTATAAGTTTATTTGTGGTAGTATTTATTTGACTTGCTGTAGTTTGAGTCCCAGTAATGAGCGTACCGTTATGAGTACCAATAAGCATACCGTTAATATAAAGTGATGCTGTATTTCCATTATATACTGCTGCAACGTATGACCATGAATTTAATGGTACCTTTCCAAGTGCATAAAGAGACCATCCTTGTTTATATAGCCATAAATTAAGTTCTTGAGTATTACCACCTTGAGGCCAATTTATTCCTAAAATATACTGATCATTTTTAGTAATAATTCCAGTTCCATTTGTATTATACATAAGAGGATATACCCAACATACTAATGTTAAAGATGATGTCGGATTTAAAGATGGATTACTATCAATACTTATAATATTACCAGATCCATTAAAACTAAAAGCACTATTCGCATTTCCATTTCTATCAGTCGTCAGGGTTGCCCCATTTACTGTTCCATTATTCCCATTCCCGCTTTCATCATTAGCATTTCCGTTAAATGGATAATATGCCACTAATCCATCTGTTAAACTCGCATGAGCAAATCCTCCTATACTCAACAGCGTTCCAATCAAGATAATTACAAACAATCCTTTCTTTACTTTGTTCATAATATTTTTCCTCTCATGCCGCATAAGTTATTTTCAACTTATTTTTCTTCTCTATAAACACTGATCAGCGTCACTGTGCGGCAAGGGTTCAGGGGGCTAACGTTAAGGTGAGCGGTTGTGCCGTTTAGGCACAATCCGCTCCACCTTATTGGTTGGACGGCGTTTAGTCCGCATTTTAATTGGTTCTTCGTTTTCTGCACGATAGTGCTTAGTCCAACGTTCAAAATGAGCGGTGCAGGCGTTTAGCCTGCATCCGCTCCATTTTGTTGGTTAGCAATCCCACATGCGCTAATCGCACCTGCGCATTCAAGAGGAAACTTGAATTTTTGATCCATAGAACTGGCTCAAAAATTCAAGTTTCATAGTAGGCGGTGATTAACCCGCAATTTTTCACCCCCTCTCATATGTTAGCCTTAAGGTAATCAGTGATTATTTAGCCTCAATTATTGCAATACTGTATTTTCTATTTTCAGCGACGGCGATTAGCCACCGTTTTCCTTGTTTCTTATTCTATGTTGTTGCTTACTGCTGAATTTGTCCGAAATTCACTACTTCAAACAAATCTCTATTATCAATAGGAGCATATTTAAAATCTACCCATAACGGCATTAAACCAAATCCACTTTGATAATTCAAAAATTGAATAAGTTAGCTGCTTTTTCTTTTTGCTGCGTATCGAATTGCATTTTCTATATTGTCATCTTTCAATTCATATTCACTTAAGAGATGCACATTGTCATGTTTAACGTGAAGTTGGCCTTCGTTTCCCTTATTCCCTCGATGCTGTCCTTTTGAGTACAGTGGATTGTTTAGCACTTCATCTGAATTCATTATCCATAGAACTATTTCATCGCGGAACACAGCAACCCAAATGAATACATCACAGCATTGCGGCTTTAACTGCTGAAAGTTCATTAGAAACCGCTTTTTTGTATGCCGTGACAACGCTTTCATATAAAGAGGTTCTTCACTATCGCTATCGACAGCTCTTGACGCTTTTACTTCAATGGTAATTCCATCAAGCCAGAGATCATATTCACCTGAGTAATTCGGATCTATTTTTTTAGATGGCTTTTTAAATTTTGAGCACTTACCTTGGACATAGGTTTGAGCAAACTTTTCACCAAACCCACGAGGTGCAGAAATCTCGAATATCCAAAGATTTGGGTTTTCACTGATATATTCAGTACGTATTTCGATATACTGATCATAGCTCATGAATCCCTTATCAATGAGGTTGCATATCAGATGCTCGTATTCATTAAACGGAAATATAGATTGATCTTCCTCGATCATCGCAAGAACATCTTCTAGATCACTCTCTGATCCAGTAAACGAGGCGATTATTTTATCTCTTAATTCGGTAAGTTCCATTGACCTTTTTCTCCATGTTAAGTTGTTCTATATAGCGCGCCTCATCGAAACTTGATTCACCTTTTAGAAACTGACTGTGAATCGGAAGTGACTCCAGATCTCCTCTTAATATTTTGTGCGTGTTGAATATGCTTGAAAAAAACCAATTCATAAAATCACTGCTCAAGAGCTCACCGAGTACTTTCGTTGAAACAGGGAAGGATTTGTCAGGAATCAATATATTTGCACTATTAAGGACAAACCTCTGCTTATCATCATAAAAGAAGCAAAGTTTCGAGGAAATGAACTTGTATATTAGCTTTTCTTTTGCTTCGTATATCGTAAGTGGCGCTACTTGCTGATACAGGCTCATATCGGATGGAATGAAACTTGTAGCATCCTTCAATTTTCCTTTCAGAATATCAGCGCCTTTGTAAACCGGAATATACCCGCTTTTATGTGAGGATTTTACAAACTTTTTATTGTTGCCCGTAACGATGCCCAAGCCCCATGATGCGTGATTTTTAAGCGTTATGTATGGCACTGACAACAAGTGTTGCAATGTAAGTGCATCTTCATCATTACAATACAAATTCAGTATCGACTTTGGGTTGCATGAGAATGAATCACTGAATCTTGTGTAGCTAATGCTCTTAGCTTCGCATGAAATACTTGAAAGAGGATCAGAAGCTGTTTTTCTAAGAACTATTCCCTGCGCATTTGTTACAAGTCCCTTGAATGCCTTTCCATAGTCAATCAATCGTTCGATAGAAAGTTGAATGGCTTTAATCCGCGCATCTTCAAAAGTAGCAATATTAAAAAAAGACTCGGGTAATAGTAATCCAAGCCTTCCATTCTCGCTGAGGCATTGTAAGCAGGCAAAGAAAAAAAGGGAGCAAGTGTCTATGCTAGCTCCTGCTCCAAGCCTTAATCCAATAGAATCTCTTGTTTCCTTGCCAATCTTCTTGCCCCAAGGCGGGTTTGTGTATATATAATCGAAACTAGAAATTTCTTTGCGTAAAGATATGTCAAGGAAATTAGCAACCTTGATATTTTGACTTTTGTAGCCAGTTGCTTTGTAGATTCTGGTTTTTGTTATTTCGACTGCAACCGGATCAATGTCATATCCATAAATATTTTCTGGCTTGAAACCCAACTCTATTGCACGGACGACAAAGTTTCCAGAACCGCAGCACGGATCACAGAACGAGTCATCTTGGATGTCATCTCCTGGCACTGCTAATAGATCGCGGACAACCTCGTCTGGTGTGTAGTAGATTCCTTCTTTGTTGCGATAGGAGTCTGATAAACTCGCTTCATATTCTATACCAATCTTATCTGACGAACTAATAGATGAAGTAATTTTATCAAGAAACTTTGACACAGTTTTGTCATGGTCATGTGAGTCTTTTAGCGACTTGTTGGCCCGTTGGGTCAATTTTTCCTTTCCAGAAAATTCAGACTTAAACTGCTCCAAGGATTCGAGAGTGACCCTTCCTTTTCCTGCCTGTTCCAAATATTTCGTTTTTATCCAATTGCGAATTGTCGCAGTGGAAACACCCAAGCGACTCGCTGATTCCTCAATAGCGATTGTAGGAGGCTCAATTTCGCCAAATAGATTGCGTTGTTCCAAATTTTCCACCTTTGTCATTTCATATACGTTTATTTCTAAAGGCCGGCATTTCGTCTTTCTGTAGCAGTTAACGCTCAAAATGAGCGGTTGCGCCGTTTAGGCGCAATCCGCTCCATTTTGTTGGTTAGGCGGCAATTCGTCCGCAACTCTTTGTCTTTGATGTTTCATTCCAAACTCTTTAGCCTCGTACAATGCTCCAATAATTGTCTTATTACACCCTAAAGTCTCGATAACCTCGTCTCTATATAAAAGAATCATTCCACAAATAAGTCCTACACCTAAAGCCAACTCCCACCGAGGCCTCTTTTCTTCGAGTACTTTTAATACTTTACCATTTTTTGACAAATATTCAATCGCATCGGCTTTTCCTTCAAAAAGGGGATTCCCGTCTTCGGTAGGATGCTCCATAACAGTCAATATATTTAAGGTATCTTTGAGAATCATCTCTTTTGTCATCCTGCTTATGCTATCATTAACGTTAGTACCCATTAAAGTAAAAATTTCGTATAATTGTGCTTGATATTCCTTCAGATTCAAGGAAATTGTTTGATGAGCCACTGCATTACGTATTTTCCGAATCTTATGTATAGCAGTAACGATTTCAATGGGTAGCAGCCTACATACAAGTGCTATATCGAGTTTCGAAGCCAAACTTCCAAATGGCCCTGTGAAATTAAATATTTCTTTCTGTCTTTTACCAGAAACCGATTCCGGCAATATTTTTTCAAATAGCATCGTTAAATGCTCATCAATCAATGAAACACCTAACAGCACAGCTCCACGATCTGACTCGGAAATGAGTGTGTGGAATACCTTCTGATAATATGGACTTAACTCATGGTGGGCCATAAAATGATGCTCTGAATTTTCCATTTTTTTCACTCACATTAAACCCAAATGATCGACGTTAATCATCGTTGCTGCCACTCCCATTTTACCCTCCAATAATATTGCCTCACATAATTTTATCAGATTTTTCTCTATTACATTTTTCACATAGTAGTTCAATGTTTCTTGCTGTATTACTCCCCCCTTTTGAGACAGGTATTATATGATCATATTCTAAATTCTCTCTACTTCCACATCTGACACATTTCCCCTCATCTCTCCGCCAAACAGCAACTCTTATATCTTCAGGTATTTTTTCTCTTCGTTTTTTAACTTCCACATTTGATTTCGTAAATTTATTTTTTAATCGTTCAAATTTTTTTCTTTCATTATCTTCAAAATCCAATATTAAAAGTAT
>PDZT01000300.1 GCA_002753105.1 Deltaproteobacteria bacterium YD0425bin50
GTTGGTCGATTTTCTCGTTTTTTCTGAAGAAGTTGAAGCCGCTAATGGGAATCCCTATACACCGATATTAAATGAACTGTCGCAATCTCCGGGAATGGATGGAGCTGAACTCGCAAGGGGTATTGTTCGTAATTTTGTGAATTCGTATCGTGGGTCGAGAAATAGTGCGACTAAATCCGCGGTAAATATGGCCGCAATTCCAGAGCTGCACAATCAGATTATTGGGTTAGCTAATTCGTTAAGTAATAATTTGGACATCAATATTCCAACAGTGGCAAATGCGAGAGCTACGGCACAGGGATATACAGAAAATGCATATATAGATTTGATTTCTTTTTTAGAAAAATTGAATCAGATAGGCGGTGAAGTAACGAATAAAGCAAGTAGTCTTATTGGATATATTTCTAATCATGTGGTTATTGCAGAAGACCATTATTCTTCTTCATATACAGAAGGCGGAATTATTTCAGGAAATGCGGTTGATGGATCTCACGGACTATCCATTTATTTACCCTCTGCAGATTTATTACGTCAGGGAGAATTTGAAAATTATCGGGCTATTTCATGTAATTCAGGACAACAGAGCTGGGCTTCGTTTGTTGCTAATTTTTTAAATGGCAGTGGCGGAGGGAATGCTACACAGGGAAATATTGCCTTAACTATTGGCGGATTTGCCATAGCGGCCATATGGTTTGACGATTGCGGCCTTTATGGAGATGCAGATGTGGATATTTATGTGCTTGAACCTGATGGTACTATTGGATCGCCTTGGATTGGGGAAAGTACACCGAATGGATATTTTTCGCCTGATTCCAGTTATTCAGGTGAGCCTTACGAAATTTATGGGACTAAGGATGAAATCATGGGTGGCGAATATATGGTTGTTGTCAATTATTATAATAACGGATATTATGATACTTATGCGAATACTTACATGGTATATATGGACCCAGCCTACGGAGTAAATTACTGGGAATTGATTTCCGGAGAATATATGCGCACAATGAGTTTATACAACATGGCCCCGGAAGATTGGACAGATGATGTTATTGTAGGCATTCTTTATGGGTATTATACAGACTGGTGGGTTCCAATTAGTACTCAACGCGCTCTTCAATCTTTGAGTTTTGAAAAACAAAAAGAATTCTTGTTGACTATTAAACGTATATCTGATGCAAGAAGAGGAAAATCTGTTAAAGATAATCTCTCAAGGCTTTATGAACTGAGGAATGAATATCAGCGCAAAGAGTAATTAACTAACAAAGAAGTGTAGAGGCAAGGATTACCCCTTGCCCTACGTTGAATTGAATTGAATTTTAGATGAAAACATTTGGTCAAATATTAGTCGAAAAGGCTATCATTAGCGAAGCTCAATTAGAAGAAGCATTAGCCCGGCAAAAAAAGGATGTTACTAAATTACTTGGTCAACACCTCATTGATATGGGCATCCCTCATCAACTTATTTTCAAAGAACTGGATATTTATCGTAAACGAAAGTTTGTTGGACAGTTATTGGTTGATGATAAAAAAATTACTGAACAGCAATTAGAAACTGCTTTAGAAAAACAAAGACAAACACAATTACCCCTTCTATATATCCTGAAAGAATTGGGCTATATTAATGAAAATGATGCACTTCATGTATTATCCAAGCATCTTAACATACCAATTATTTCATTGGATCATTTTCAAGGTTCCATTTCTCTACAAATGGCTATTGGTGAAACGTTTGCTTTAAAAAATAAAATTATTGTCATTGATGATGATTTAGAAGAATTGAAACTCGCACTCGGCGACCCATCCAAACCCTTAATTCATAATCTCTATCATTATCTCCCAAAGCATAAATACCTTAGCTTGTTTATATCTAAATATTCCGAGGTCGAACAACAATTTGAACGAATGTACCCGTATAATAAATTTATTGAATTTTATCCAAATAAAAAAAAAGAATTATTTCTTGAAGACAATCAACCAGATGGAATTCAAGGCATACTTATTCCAGAACACTATATTCCGCAACATGACGATAGAACACTTGCACCTTTTGAAATCAAAAGTTCATTAACTGATTCTATATCAGATAAACCAGAAAGTCGATATAAAAGCTACGTAGATTCTTCCTATACGGGTCTTCATTTAGAATCAGAAAAAAGTTCTGACCCTTCATTTGGTAGGACAAAGGCTAAAGATATTCGCGATGAACTGTTTAAAATGGAAATCGAACCTGATGTTGAGGAAGAAAAGTCAAAAGATGTATATGAGATTGATGGAGATAGCTCTGCTGCTGCTGTAAAATATGTTAATAAAATTATTGTTCAAGCCCATCGGATGGGGGCATCAGATATTCATTTTGAACCGGGTATAGATGGTAAACCAGCGGTTATCCGTATGAGAGTAGATGGTGCATGTAGAAAAATTAGTGAAGTTCCAGAAAAATATTACCGTGCCATGATTTCAAGAATTAAAATTATGACCCGTATGGATATTTCTGAACGTCGAAAACCGCAGGATGGTAAAGCAAAAGTCAAATTTTATGGAAAAGAATTGGGGTTGCGGGCAGCAAGCATGCCTACAGTAAATGGCGAAAGTATGGTATTAAGGCTTTTAGCCTCAAGCAGCGTGCTCTCCATTGAAAAACTCAATTTATCTGAACGAAATAAAACCGAAATTCAAAAAATTATTCGTCGTCCCTATGGGATTATTTTGGTTGTTGGCCCAACTGGATCAGGAAAAACAACAACCCTTCATTCAATTCTTGCTCAAGCCAATTCTGTGGAAACCAAAATTTGGACTGCTGAAGATCCAGTAGAAATTACGCAGCCCGGACTTCAACAAGTACAAATTAACCATAAAATTGGTCTAGATTTTGTCAATGTATTGCGATCTTTTTTACGACTTGATCCGGATGTCATATTAATTGGTGAAATGCGCGATCTTGAAACGTCAAGTATTGCTATTGAAGCGTCTTTAACTGGACATCTCGTATTATCAACTTTACATACCAATTCAGCACCTGAAACAATTACGCGATTGATGGATTTAGGAATTAATCCATTCAGTTTTTCTGATGCCTTAATCGCAGTGCTTGCACAGCGTTTGGTGAGAAAACTCTGTTGGGAATGTAAAATTGCTTACACACCAGAGGAAAAGGAACTTGATAATTTACGTAATATCTATGGGCCCGGGCATGATTCACTATTTCAAGTTTCCTCTGCGATTCAACTCTATCGGTCTAAGGGATGTAATACCTGTTTACAATCAGGTTATTCAGGGAGGATTGGCATTCATGAACTGCTGATTTCATCACAAAAAATTAAGGAAATCATTATTAAAAAAGGATCCGCAGATGAAATTCGAAAGCAGGCAATGGCTGAGGGAATGCAGACACTTATTCAGGATGGTATAGTGAAAATTTTATCGGGACAAATTGATTATACGCAATTAGCTAAAGTTGCAGCGGAATAAGGAAGAAGGAAGAATGAATGAATAATGATGGATATACAAACAACATTATCTTATAAAAATCAAAAAAAAAAAAAAAAAAAACCAATTATATTGATTGTAGATGATTTTCCCGTCAATCTAAAAAAGATGCATCATATCTTAAAACAGGATTATGAGGTCATTTCGGCATCTAATGGGAAAGAAGCGTTGATTCATGCGCATTCGAAAGAAAAACGACCGGATTTAATTTTGCTTGATATTGAAATGCCTGAAATGGATGGCTATGAGGTTTGTAACTACTTAAAATCAGACCCAAATACAAAAGAAATTGCGATTATTTTTGTTACAGCGCTAGATGAAGATGAAGATGAATTGCGGGGATTGAAACTTGGGGCTGCGGATTATATTACCAAACCCATTAAAAAAGAATTATTAAAAGCAAGGATAAGTATCCATTTAGAACTTAAAAGACAAAAAGATTGCTTACAAGAACAGGCATATATACTTAAAACGATCAACGAACGACTTCAGGCTGAAATTGTTGTTCGAAAGCAGGTTGAACAAGAATTGGAACGTCGTTATTTGGAAGAAAAAGAGGCCTTAAGTGAAACCATCGAACGACAATCTCAGGCTTTAGAACTTCTTGAGAAATCAATGCCCGGCATCAGTAAATTAAAAAGAGATGAAAAAGGCGTTATTATTCTTGACGATGTGGATGATTTGATAGATGATAATTGTCAATTCAATATGTGCTGATAGGATTACTTGGTGTTATCAATTGTTATAATAAGAGTAAGTCGATGAAAATAAACGATCTCTATACAGATGGACATTTGGTTGTTTCAGCTATTCGACTGCACGAACATCAAAAGGGAATGAGTCCATCGATTGAAGATGTATGTAATTTATTAAACTATGCCCAAGAAGCTGGAAATCGAATCATCCAGCAACTCCAACAAAAGAATATTATTGAAGTCATTGAAAGTGCTTATGGAAATCGCTTGTTTATAAAAGACCATTTAAAAATTGAAGACTTGCCTAAAAAAATAAAAGAGAATAGCTTGAAACAGGATATAGATAAGTTTCATGAATCCAAAAAACAAATGAATGAAAAAATACACTTAATTCAGCAGCAGCAGTCTGCTAAAAAAAAGCATCTATTTGAAGAAATTGAACAGAAATTGAAACAAAATCTAACTCACAAATAATCATTTTAAAAAAGTATTGACAATTTTTTATTTCAAGAGTAATGAATTCTAGATTTTTGAATGTATTAAACAAATTTACTGCGGGGTGGAGCAGTCTGGTAGCTCGTCGGGCTCATAACCCGAAGGCCGATGGTTCAAATCCATCCCCCGCTATCAAAAAAGGGTTAGGCATTTATGTCTAACCCTTTTTTATTTTAAGGAGTGTGGATGATGACAACAATGTTATGGAAACCAAGTGCTGATCGTATTCAACAGACCAATATGTATCGGTTTATCATGCAAGTTAACGATCAGTTTAATAAACAGTTTACCTCTTACCCCGAAGTGTATCAATGGTCAATTGACCATATTACAGATTTCTGGAGCACCTTTTGGGATTTTTCAAAAATCATATATCACCAGCCTTACGAACAAGTCATTGATGATATAA